>NZ_LWFE01001167.1:0-10499 GCF_001635675.1 Oleiphilus sp. HI0061
GCGCTTGCATCGCCCGCCAAACCCAAGTCAAGCTGCTGGCGACCAACACTTTCACTCAAACGGCGCGACAAACTCCCTAAACGATTCTCGACTTCAGATAGCCAACTTCTTAAATTATCTGCTCGCGCATAGAACTGAGCGTCCGGTTGTTGAGGGTCAGAGAGACGCGCTAGGTAACTACGCGCTGCCTTCACGCCACGACGATATTCCGACTCACTGGCCGGAAGTGCCCAACTACTGTTATCGAAATGAAACTGGGGCTCTGCAATCGTTAAGTCCTTATCTTCAACCGACTGGCTTTGAGACCGGCTCAACTCCTTACGAAAGACCCTGGCCAAATCACGAACCTGAACCAGCACGCCATATTCCCAATTAGTAATATTATCCAGCCATAAACCAGGCGGAAAAATATCATTGCTAATGTAGCCTCCCGACTTATCCATCAGCGTTTCCATCAAATAGATCATCGTTGCTGTTGTCGCAAAGCCAGGAACCGGCTGGTGCTGCATCAACTCGGCCTGTTCATGAGAGTACTGAACAACATCGGTAATTTCCGGCTCAGAACTCCACCAAAAACCTAGAATAACAGACAAAAGTAAATAGACACCCAAAGCACCACCAATAGCTTTAGCCAACATTCCGCCCCCCAAGTAGTCTTGGAAATCTTCTTTTCTATGTCTTATAAAATCAGACAAACCTTCTTTCACATTAATAACCTGCTAACGTGTATAAATTCTCAATGACTTGGGAGAACTGTAATCCCCTACTATCAATTGCAAACACTTGCTATGAAGCAAATACTTCATTTGCTTGTGGCCGTTTCAAATGGTACCCCATTGCGCCATCAATCCCCAGCTCTTTTAAAGCCTGCCACTCGTCTTCTGACTCGACACCCACAGCAATCACATTAATTCCCTGACCATGTGCAATCTGGATCGCTGATCGCAGGAAGAACTGATTTGATTGACTGCCCTGAACGTTGCGAATAAAGCTATGGTCAACTTTGATGTAGTGAATATCCACTCGCTGTAAATACGAAAATGGCACCGAGCTTACACCAAAGCGCTCGACCGATAGACTAAAGCCATGCTCTTTTGCCATATTGCTCAAAACGACCAAGGCATTTTCATTATAACTCACGATATGTTCTGGAACTTCGACAATTAGCATTTCCGCCAAGCTGGGGTTCTGAACAAGCTGCTGATCAAACCAGGACAAGAAGCGCTCATCTATCAAGGCAGCTTCAGACAAGGTAATACAGTATCGGTGATTATCAGCTTCACCTTGCGCCAACTCATTGTGAGTTCGCTGCATCAAAAATTCTGGATCTGCCAGGCTCTCTACCACCTTCTCGACAACCAACTGATCAAAGGGCACCATCAATCCGAATCGCTCAGCCATCGGCAGGAAGGTCCCAGCGACAGTCAGCTCGCCTTCTACTTCAATTCGAGAAAGGACCTGCTGATACATAACCTTTCCTTCACCATCATAAACTGTTTGAGTATGAAGCTTCACATCTCGACTCAGCAATACCTCTTGCAAAATATTTCGCCACTCATTTGCCTGATGCACCTCTCGCATACTCTCTTCTGCCGACTGAATATGCGCATAACGCCGCCAGCCGGAAATACCATCTGACTGTGCTTGGCGTAAGGCTAAATCAGCTTTAGACAACAAAGTGCGAGCAGTATCATCAGCCTTTACGCAAGCCGCACCGATATGCACGCTATCATCGCGCAACAAGTGCTTGATATCAGAGAGTGAACAAATTTCTGATATCATTTTTGGCACCAGGACATCAATTTCATCATCCATAACACTCGGCATAAACACACTAAAATCGGCACCACTTCGCCTCGCAGCAAACGCATTCTGATGACGCTGTTCATATTTTTGCAGTATCTGCGCAACACTCGTCAACAGAGCATCGCCTCGATCTCGCCCCAATGACTCGTTAACTGCACCAAAGTCGTTAAGTTGCACTAAGACCAGACTTCCTTTTGCTGTGTGCTGCTGTGAATCCAGCTCTGTCTTTAAACGCCCATCAAAACCTTCACGGTTACTTAGGCCGGTAAGTGTGTCAACAAAAGATGCCTGACGCAGGTCCTCGATCAAATTTAATTGCTCTTCAAACACCCCGCCAAGCTGCCTGGCCATATCATTCATCGCATCGGCAACGCCTGCAAGCTCTCGGAATACAGGATGAGGAGCCCTAAAATCAAAATGGCGATGACTCATTTCCTGTGCATGAAACTGAAGCTGTTTTAAAGGCTTTAACACACCAGCTAATAGCCAACGCGCTGCAAATAAGCCGAGCACCAAAATACTTAGAAACCAAATTGACTCAGAACGAATCACTTTCCACAATTCAAGGTAGGCGTAACCAGGATGACTCTCTACCACAATCGTGCCCAACTGTTTCCAACCAGCTACAACTTCTGCACTTTTGGCAGGGGCCTTTAGATCAAGCAGAGAGACAAACCAGTCAGGGACAGTATCAACAGTTAAAGAGTTAGCGCGCACGACAATGGCGGCACCGTTCAAGTCAAAAAAAACAATTTTTCTGTAGTCACCACTGTCGAATATCGTGTCAACAATTCGCGCTGCCGCCACGCGATCTTGAGCATCTATACTCGTCGATAATGACAAGCCCAAAGAAGTAGCAGCATCCTGTGCATGGGACTGCAATTGATTCTGCAAATAGTCACGCATGGTGGTGATATTCAGCGTAAAGCTTCCAACCAACAACAACAGCAACATAATGCTAATATAAGCAAATAGTGTCCTTTGTAAGCTAGGACCCTGATTTGTCAGGCTATGACTATGCCTCATGATTAGGCCTCACTTACTTTATCTCCATCAGTATCTTCATTGGTGTCTTTTTATTAGCAAAGCCCAAGTATAAAAACGACCCGACCTCTTTCACCACAGAAATCATAATGGCCAGCCTGTAGGCATTGCTTCCATATAACAATAGATCAACTTACACATCCTGACATTTTTTGACGATAAAAACCTCCATATTCAGGGGATTATGCTAAATTATGTAGAGACGATTCGCGTTTACAAAAAGAATTCTTCCATTAGGATCAAGGAATGGCTCAGGACAACCAACGAGAGAAACTTAAACAACTGTTTGCAAAACGAGTTACGACGCAAGCCAGAGTTGTATTAGATGTCTATCAAAAGTGCAAACTCTCCTCTTGGGAAGACCTGGATCGCACTCAAGATTTAAATGATGCGAGTGAAAAACTAGAGCGTTTTGCAACCCGCTTTGAGATGTCTCGCCAGGAGACTTCGGCACGAAAAATTAACCAGCTACTGAGCAATGTTAACCCTGAAGCCCCGCTTTCGTTAGACAGCCAACAAAAAATTGAGTCCTTTATTCAGGAGCTGAATGAGTGCACTTTGCGAAAGAGTGATACCGGAGGGGGGCGAAGCGACACCTCGCACTCGAATCCACGTACTTTTTTACGCACTCCGATTTACCTCGCGCTAAACAACACCGAGTACGCTAACCGCATTATTAATCAGCTGGAGTTCTTTGGTTTTCGTTCAATCAACTTCAGTGATGTTGATGATTTTGTTCACGCAGCTAAGCAGGATAAGCCAGAGACCATCGTAGCCGATGTAGATTTTGGCGGGCATAAGCTTGCTGGCATCGATGCCGTTCAAGTAATCCAGGAGTCTCACGAGACAACTATTCCAGTTATTTATGTTAGCGAGAGCACTGACGACATTCAGACCCGGCTAAAAGCATCGCGCACAGGCGGCGAAGAGTTTTTTTATCGAGCCATCGACCCTGGCCAGCTAATAGAAAAATTTGAGCAATATACGCACGCCAACATTCAGGACCCATACCGTATTCTGGTAGTCGATGACTCTAAAGCACAAGCAAAGTACATTGAGAATATATTGCACAAAGCCGGCATGATTCCTCACATCATTACCGAGCCGATGGATATCCTGGTAGCCTTGGCGGATTTCCAGCCTGAGATAATTATCATGGATATGTACATGCCAGGCTGTACCGGTATGGAGCTAGCCCGAGTGATACGCCAGCAAGACAAGTTTCACAGCGTACCTATCATTTACCTCTCTGCAGAAGATGACGTCAACAAACAGCTACACGCGATGAGTCTTGGAGGCGATGACTTTCTAACGAAACCTATCGACCCGAAACACCTCATCGCCACGCTGCGAAACCGAGGCCGAAGAGCTCGATCCCTTTTGGCACTAATGATTCGCGATAGCCTGACCGGGCTTTACAATCATACCCATACTCTACATTTGCTAGAAATTGAAGTTGCTAAAGCAGCGGAAAGCGAACTACCTGTCTGTTTCGCAATGCTCGATATCGACTACTTCAAAAAGATTAATGATAACTACGGCCACCCTATTGGCGACCGCGTACTGAAAAGCCTTTCTCTTTTCCTTAAACAGCGGCTACGTAAAACAGACCACATCGGTCGCTATGGTGGCGAAGAGTTTGCCATCGTACTGCCAAATACTTCTGAACGCGATGCTAAAACTATTCTTAACGAAATACGTGAACGCTTTGCAGAATTACCACAGCCCGCCGGAACCGGCACATTCAATGTCACCTTTAGTTGCGGCATTGCATTAGCTGACCACGAAAACGCTCAATCCTTATGTGAAAAGGCTGATCATGCCCTATACGAAGCAAAGAGAAATGGACGAAATAATGTCCGTTGCTACAATACAGAACTGTAAGAAAACCTGCTTGTAAATAACGCAATATATGGGCAAACTAGCCACTATATTGTAGATAAAGTGTCATAAAAAGAAACTACACTTGTAGACATTTCTCACGGCACTTAGAATTAACTTTCTCTTTCACATGTTTTTACGAGCATCGTCTGATTATGGCTAGCATACTGGTACTTCATGGCCCAAACCTAAACCTTTTAGGCACCCGCGAACCCGAAATTTACGGCTCAGAAACTCTCAATGATATCAACTCTCGCTTAAAAGCCTGCGCCAAGAATAACAATATCGCGCTCAACACGTTGCAAAGCAATGCTGAACACGAACTTATCGAGCGCATACATCAAGCTAAGCAAGATGATACTCAGTTTATAATTATTAACCCTGCGGCATTTACGCATACGAGCGTAGCAATCCGAGATGCTCTACTAGCGATTGATATTCCTTTTATCGAAGTACATTTATCAAATGTTCATGCTAGAGAAACATTTCGCCATCATTCTTATTTCTCTGATGTCGCATTAGGCGTCATCTGCGGGCTGGGCAGCTTAGGTTACGATGCTGCGCTCAGCAAAGCCCTGCAGGCGCTATAAACCTAATACAGGAATTGTTATGGATATTCGAAAAATCAAAAAGCTGATCGAATTAATCACCGAGTCAGATGTAGAAGAACTAGAGATTAAGGAAGGCGAAGAGTCCATCCGCATCAACCGTCGCAAGCATGTTGTCGCCGCACCAGCAGCGGCCCCAGCACCCGTAACGTCTGCTTCAGCACCTATCACAGAAACATCCACTGCAAGTCCGGCACCGGCGAGCACCTCTAGTGACCAGACAATCAATGCCCCTATGGTCGGCACCTTCTACAAGGCGCCCTCACCTGACTCCGCCCCATTTGTTGAAGTTGGACAAAGCGTTAAGGCTGGCGATGTCTTGTGCATCATTGAAGCAATGAAAATGATGAACCAAATCGAGGCAGACCGAAGCGGCGTTATTCAGTCGATAGAAGTCAGTGACGGAGAACCTATCGAGTTCGATCAGATACTATTTACAATTGCATAAGGCTCGCAGGTAACACTGATGTTAAAAAAAGTTCTAATCGCTAATCGTGGCGAAATAGCCTTACGAATTCTACGCGCCTGCAAAGAGATCGGTATTCCTTCGGTCGCCGTACACTCCAAGGTTGATAGAGACCTTATGCACGTTCGCTTGGCAGACGAGTCAGTTTGTATTGGTAATAACAGCCCTGTCGAGAGCTACCTCAATATACCTGCAATAATCAGCGCCGCTGAAGTGACCAATGCTGTTGGCATTCATCCTGGCTACGGTTTTCTTGCTGAAAATGCTGACTTCGCAGAACAAGTCGAAAAGAGCGGCTTTACCTTCATTGGCCCCCCTGCCAGTGTCATTCGCTTAATGGGGAATAAAGTTTCAGCCATCAAAGCCATGACAAAAGCCGGCGTACCGACGGTTCCTGGCTCCGACGGCCCGATCACAAATAATCAAGATCGAACCAAAGCTATTGCACGCAAAATTGGCTACCCGGTTATTATCAAAGCAGCCTCAGGTGGTGGCGGCCGGGGTATGAGAGTTGTTAACGACGAAGCTGAACTACTCACCTCGATTCAGCTAACACAGTCTGAAGCCAAAGCCGCTTTTGGCGATGACACCGTTTACCTTGAAAAATTTCTCGACACACCCCGGCATGTCGAAATCCAGGTACTTGCAGATAACCATGGCAATGTCATTCACTTAGGTGACCGTGACTGTTCACTGCAACGAAGACACCAAAAAGTTATCGAAGAAGCCCCTGCACCAAATATTAACGAGGAAGCCCGACAAGCCACGTTTGCCGCCTGCGTAAAAGCCTGCAAAGATATCGGCTATCGCGGAGCAGGAACATTTGAGTTCTTATACCAGGATGACAGTTTCTATTTTATCGAAATGAATACCCGAGTACAGGTAGAGCACCCTGTAACAGAAATGATAACAGGCATTAATATCGTTAAAGAGCAAATTAGAATTGCTAGCGGCCTACCACTTTCAGTCTCTCAAGCTGAAGTAAATCTTGAAGGCCATGCGATAGAGTGCCGCATTAACGCTGAAAATGCTCAAACCTTTGCACCGAGCCCCGGCTTAGTTAAACAGTTTCACGCGCCCGGTGGCATGGGAGTCCGTGTCGATTCGCATTTATATAGCGGCTATCGTGTACCTCCATTTTACGACTCTTTAGTTGCCAAAATCATTTGTCATAGCGAAAACCGTAATGCGGCGATGAACCGTATGACAAACGCACTTGACGAGCTAGTCGTAGACGGAATTGACACAAATATTGACCTTCACCGCAAGCTACTTTCCGATAGCGGATTTCGAGAGCTCGAATTTAATATCCATCATCTGGAAAAGAATATCCTTTAGTTTCATCTAATGTATTTCATTCCCGACTATCAGGAAGTCACTGACTTATGAACTGGATCCAAGTTAAAGCCAATATATCTCCCGCCATCGCAGAAGCTCTCGAAGAAGGCTTGCTCGCGGCGGGAGCCAGCGCAGTGACTCTCGAAGATGCTCAAGACCAGCCAGTGCTAGAGCCCGAACGGGGCACAACGCCGCTTTGGGAAGAAACGATCGTCACCGGGCTGTTTTCTGCCGATGAGGACCAAAAAGCTATTAGAGCCATCACTGAAAGTGTCTTCACCAATCTTTCAGATCAGACCTTCCCTGAATTGCGTTTTGAAATATTGGAAAACGAAGACTGGACGCGTAAATGGATTGATAACTTCAAACCCATTCAGTTTGGTCGCCGCTTATGGATATGCCCAAGCTGGCATGACATTCCTGAGCCAAACGCTGTCAACCTGATGCTCGACCCTGGCCTGGCTTTCGGCACTGGCACACACCCCACAACTGCACTTTGCTTAAAATGGCTAGATGCTTATGCGCTAAACGATGACGGCCTAAACAACAAAACTGTCGTAGATTTTGGCTGTGGTTCCGGAATACTGGGCTTGGCCGCATTATTACTCGGCGCCAAATCGGTGGTTGGAATCGACAACGACCCTCAAGCTTTGCTGGCTACCCAAGACAATGCCAAGAGAAACGAGGTCGAAGCTCAGCAGTTCCCGGTCTATCTTCCAGAAGATAGCCCTAAAGACCAAGTAGACCTGGTTCTGGCTAATATTCTTGCTCAACCACTGCATGACTTACGTAGCAATATTGCCGCTTTAGTTAAACCTAAAGGAAAATTAATTCTATCTGGAATTCTTGAGCATCAGGCAGCTGCGCTAGTTCACGACTATGAAGAATGGTTTGAAATGGATAAACCTCAGCTAGAGGATGGCTGGGTATGCTTGACCGGCACAAAAAAAGACTGATAATAGCCTTATAATAATTCAGGAAAAACACACACGATGAGCAATCAGCGACTGACACAATGCCCGCACTGTAAGGCTTCGTTTAAAGTCTCTGAAGAACAATTAAGTGCTGCCAACGGCAGAGTTCGCTGCGGCGCCTGCATGAACATCTTCGATGCAATTGCCTATAGCTTGTCCGATACTGAGAAGCAAACAGCAAACAAGCCTTCTCCTGAACCCTCCGAAGACCAACAAAGTTCAGCTATCGACCTGGAAGATAGTCTACTAGAGTCTGAAGATAAGCTATTTGCCGATAACCCTGAAGAAGATCTGCATGAACCCGGCTACTCAGGCAGCGCCGATGGCTCTGATGAGTTTAGCACCTCTTTCCTGGAACTAGATTCCGCAGACAACAGTGACCCTTACTCAACCAGCTTTAAAAAACTTGACGATACCTTTGTTTCTGAAGAGAGTGAAGAAATCATCGACGAAAGCTGGACTCAGGAAATCCTCGAAGATATTCAAGATGAACAAGGTAAACAGAAGGTAGAACCAACATTCTCCGCTTCAGCTATAGAGCAGGCCTCAGTCACACAAGCTGAGACATCGACTGAATCAGCCTTCGGAGAGCCCGGGAGCGGTTTCTCTGAGACTTCTCCGTATGAGAAAATTGAATTTCAATACGACCAGGATAGCCCCAATAATAGACATTGGCTTGTCAGTTTATTATTCATTCTCGCTAATATATCGCTCATCGTAATACTGCTAGGGCAAGCGGTATGGTTTCACTATGAAAAGCTCGCCAAGTACCCTAAAGTTTCTGAGTTATATGAGCTAGCATGTGAACACTTATCTTGCACATTGCCAAAGCTTGAAGATATCGAAAAAATTAAAAGCAACAACCTCGTTGTCAGAAGTCACCCCACTCAACGCAAGTCCCTCATAATCGACACCGTGATAGTGAATGAAGCTGCTTTCAATCAAGCGTTCCCCGACTTAGCTCTTTATTTTTCAGACATAAACAAAAATATCGTTGCCCAACGCTTATTCCAAGCGAAAGAGTATTTGTCTGGCGATCTAGCCAGCTGGCACGAAATGCCAAGTCAGCAGCCAATTCATATTTCACTCGAAATCGTTGACCCAGGAAAAGAAGCGGTTAACTACTCTCTAAAGTTTTTCTCCCCTCAACCCTAAGCTCCAAGGAACAAGACATAGATCAATTGTCAACCAATAAGAGCAAAATATAACCAAAAAAAGCCACCTTTTTTGCTTTTACACCCTTGCCTCAGAGGGTATGATTAGCCCCCCCAAAATTAGCCACCCTTGAACCTGACAGAGAAACGACTTGCTCAAAATCGGCCCCTATCAATTAGATAATCGATTGATCTTAGCGCCCATGGCTGGCGTGACAGACAGACCTTTTCGACAGTTATGCCGGAACAACGGCGCAGCTATGGCTGTTTCGGAAATGGTAATCGCCGACCCAAGTTTTTGGAAAACACGCAAGTCAATGCATCGTCTCGACCATACCGGTGAGAGTGACCCTATATCTGTACAAATTGCTGGCGGCGATCCAGAAATGCTAGCAACAGCGGCAGAGCTTAATCAGGAGCGAGGCGCACAGATCATAGACATCAATATGGGCTGCCCGGCCAAGAAAGTTTGTAACAAAGCAGCAGGCTCTGCACTGATGAGAGACGAAGACCTGGTAAAGGAAATCCTAAGTGCAGTGGTTGGGGCTGTCGACATTCCGGTGACGCTAAAAATACGCACTGGCTGGGATAAAAACTCTCGAAATGCATTAACGATCGCTAAAATGGCAGAGCAAAGCGGTATTGCAGCTCTCGCCATTCACGGCCGAACTCGAGCTTGCGCTTACCAAGGACAAGCTGAATACGACACCATCGCTCAAGTAAAAGAGGCGATAAGCATACCCGTTCTTGCTAACGGCGATATTGATTCGCCCGAGAAAGCAGAACAGGTATTGAAGCAAACAGGAGTTGACGGTCTGCTAATAGGTCGAGCTGCACAAGGCTGCCCTTGGATTTTTGATGATATCAACCACTACCTTAAGCACGGTACCAAGCGTGAAGAAAGACCGTTGGCCACCGTTCGCGATATCATCCTTCATCACCTAGAAGAACTACATCAGTTCTATGGTGAGAAAATGGGTCATCGCATCGCTCGCAAACACGTCGGCTGGTATCTGAAGGCAAGACCGAATCACCAAGAATTTAGACAATTTTTTAATAAAATTGAAACACCGGAAGCTCAGCTTGAGGCTGTGCGCACGGAGTTCGAAAAGCAAATCAACAATCAAATCAATAACGGGGAAATAGCCGCATGACTATAGAAGCGCTTGCTGCAGACAAACAAGAAGAACAAACCTACACCAGTCAAACTCAAATTGAAAACGCTGCC
>NZ_LWFE01001168.1:0-9199 GCF_001635675.1 Oleiphilus sp. HI0061
ACTCAAAAGGAAGCGAGCGGACGCTGGAAGAAGCTAATAAGCTGGCAAAAGCGAACCAACGCCCAGGCCAAACGAAAGAACAAACAAAAATCATTGCCCAGGGTATTCAAAAAGGGATTGAGCAGTATAAAAAACAGCACAAAGCCAAAAGCCGAGAGCTCGACAAGCAATTAAAAGCTGCAGAAAAAGCCAAACAGATGGCAAGCAGTAGTGAAGAAAAACAGCTTGAAGAGCATGTTCAGCCACCTAAAGCACAGACGTGGTTACCCTGGTCTTTACTCGTTTTATCATGGGTTTTGTTTGCAATATTCCAAGTAATATAAGAACTCATCTCGATGAAATTTGATTAGTTTTGAACCAAGTCTCACTGAAAACTCTGAATTTAACCTAAGTTACCTAAATTACCCTTCTTTGCCACAGCTTCGTAATCCTCTTTTTTATATGGTTTAAATCACTTACTTGTCATTGCTTTGGAGGAGTCCCCCAAAAAAGTCAGACAAGAAAGAACCTGAAAAAGAATAGTTCTTTAAGAACATATAAAACACTTACATACATGAAAAAAACAAAATTAAGAAAATTAACGGAGTCGATTGATGAAAAGCCTGAAATTGAAGTTGGTGACACTGACGTCACTACTTGTTGCTGCATTCGCGGTTAATGCGAACGGCTACAGTAATGTATACGTATTTGGCGATAGCCTTTCTGATAATGGTAACCTTAATGCCATTGCACCAGACCAAACCTATGGTGAACGTTTCACCAATGGCCCTGTAGCGGTAGAAGTCGTTGCAGCAGCACTAGGTCATACCCTAACACCATCGCTACACTTAGCGGGTGGTTATACTGGTAACAACTTTGCTATTGCTGGTGCAAAAGCAGTTGACGAAGATGGTGATGAATCTACACCGGACATCAACCTACCTACCCAGGTTAATGCTTTCCTACAAATCAATGCAGGTGTTGCCCCTTCAGACGCGCTATACATCGTATTAATCGGTGGCAATGACATTCGTGCAGCACGTGAAATTCGCTCAGGAGCAGTTTTCGCTTCTACAGCTGAAGAACGTCAGGCTATTCGTCAGGCAGCTAATGCTTCATTGAAAGCAGCTGTTGAATCTGAAATTGCTCAAATCGAAAAATTGATCGCTTCTGGTGCTCAGCACATTCTAGTATCTAATGCTCCAGATATCGGCGCGATCCCCGAAACTGATTTGGTTGTTGCTGGCTTACTTGCAAACACTCAAACGACTCGCCAAGAGCGCAAAGCGAACCGCCTTATACACGTTACTACTAAGCTTTCAGCTAAGTTCAATCGCAAGCTGGATCGTAAATTGGCTCGTCTTGAGCATCAAACAGGTGTCGATTTCATCGAATACGACCTATTCAGCTTCTTGACTGATCAAGTCGACAACGCTGAAGACTATGGCTACACCAATACTGACGACGCATGTGCTTACATGCTATCTCAAGGTGGCACCCTTCACCCTGAGTGCGACGGCTACGTAACGGCAACAGGCTTCTTATTCTATGACGAAATTCATCCGACTACGCAAGCTCACCAAGCTGCAGGCATGGAAATCGTTCAAACTCTATTGGCTCAATAAAACAAATTTGAGCCTCCCTACCAGACACACCCAAAACGATAACTAAT
The DNA here is from genome assembly GCF_001635675.1 of Oleiphilus sp. HI0061. Taxonomy (NCBI): domain Bacteria; kingdom Pseudomonadati; phylum Pseudomonadota; class Gammaproteobacteria; order Oceanospirillales; family Oleiphilaceae; genus Oleiphilus; species Oleiphilus sp. HI0061. The sequence continues at coordinate 1,652 of NZ_LWFE01001168.1, forward strand.
AAAGCAGTACTAACTCTAAGAGGGCCTCGGCCCTCTTTTTTTATTCCAGTCGATAACACCCTTACAACTTAGAACTTCAATTGCTTTTAGTTAAAGCAAATGGAATCATGCCTGTTTTCAAAACACGGTTGCGCCCATGCCTTCGACAATTCTATACACCTTCAGACGCTGCCCTTATGCCATGAGAGCACGGTTGGCCCTGACTCTTAGCCAGGAAAAGATTCAGATAAGGGAAATTGTCTTACGAAATAAGCCAGCGACAATGCTGCATTATTCTCCGAAAGGTACCGTTCCGGTGCTCATCCTTCATCATTCAGAATCCGAGGCCCCGCAAGTGATTGATGAAAGCCTGGATATCATGAAGTGGGCTTTCAAACGATACGATCCAGACAACTTTTTAGATGCTTCCAAACTTAACGAGATGCTCGACCTTATTTCAATCAATGACGGTGAATTCAAAGATAAGCTTGATCGATACAAATATGCAGACCGCCACCCAGAACAAAGTGAGCAGGAATATCGCAAGCAAGGCGAAGGTTTTTTAGAGCTTTTGGACAAGCGCTTACAAAACCAAACTTTTCTTTTTGGCGAGCAGGCCTGCCTGGCAGATCTCGCCATCTTTCCCTTTATACGACAATTTGCACATGTAGACCTAGAATGGTTTGATGCGAGCCCTTACGACTATCTCAAGCGCTGGTTGTCAGACTACAAAGAGTCTGACATATTTTTGAGTATTATGAAGAAGTATCCGGCTTGGAAGGAAGGTGACGAAATCACTTGGCTACCTTTGCCAAGTGACAGTTAAGGTTACTTTAAACTTAAATGAGAAGTATCCGGAATCACCGGTGGAAGCTCTTCTTTCTTTTCAGCAATATCACTGCCAACAGGCGCAATCGTCACATTATCCAGCTCATGGAATTCTGCCATGACCTCTTCATGTACTTCTGATAAGCGCTCGCCCACCTCGCCAACTTGAAAGTGCGTATCTGATAGTATCTCGTCTACTTTTTCCCCTGCCAAATTAAGGCCGGTTTTGCTGGCAACATTCTGCAAATCGGTCTTTGAAGCACTGGCCGTTAAGGGAGCCTTAGCCGTTGGCGTTGGCGTTGGCGTTGGCGTTGGCGTTGGCGTTGGCGTTGGCGTTGGCGTTGGCGCAGCCTGAGGAGCTGGCGCACTAAAGTCTACTTTGACACCCGGACTGCCCATCGCCTCAACTTGGCAATCAGCGCCACGCTTACTCATCGCAATGATATATTTCTTTGCCGTTTCCTGGTCGAGCTTATTACGTATCACCACCCGCTTGCCAGTAAACATGCGCTCTACTTGGTCTACGCTTGTTTTAAATAGCTGCGCAACGTGTTGCTTGGTCTCTTGCTCCGAAAAGCCTTCAACCAGTTTGCCGTAAAATACAATTTCGTACTGCTGCTCACTCATACCGTTTTGCTCTTTGCTAATTTCTTTCCCTAACAATAAGTCTAGGTCAAGACCCGAAATTTACCTAGTCAGAAGATGCTTCACTCCGCACTTCTGCCCTGTTTCGGCCATTTTCTTTTGCTTGATACAGTGCAGAGTCTGCTCGTTCAAATAACTGCCCCTGATCCAGGCCTTCTTCAAAGACACTTAAGCCAAAAGACATGGTAATTTGAATCTTTTCATCGCGAAAATGAAAAGGTAAGCGACCGATCATTTCCCTTACTTTTTCAATTACCTGCTTTGCAGTTTGCAAATCTGTTTCTGGCAAAATAATCACAAACTCTTCGCCACCATAGCGCGCAACAAAGTCGGTCTTGCGTATTCTATTTTGAATTTCCTTGGCAATAATCTGTAGAACTTTATCGCCCGATAGGTGACCATAGTTGTCATTAATACTTTTGAAGAAATCGATATCCGCCACCACCAGTGTAGCCGGCTTTTTATAACGTTTGTAACGTTCAAGCTCCAGCTCAAAACGTTCGTCATAAGCCTCTCGATTAGGCAACGACGTTAAAGAATCTTTTAATGCTTTATCTCGCTCTTCCTTCAAGCGTTTACGAATATAACGAGTCTCTTCTTCCATCGCTTTGATGCGCTCTTTTAGGACCTCGACCTCTTCTTCTTTTGCTTGCTGGTGTTCAACTGCATCACCAGCATGCTGATCTACAGCACTGGATATGCTGTCCAAGTGCTCCGAAATAGATCGTTTCAAATCATCTATATCGACAGCTTTTCCCACACGCTGAGTCATTTCATCGACTTGATCACGCATATGTTGATCAAATTTTTCGTTTTTATCTTGCCAGGTGTCATCAATACTCTGACTCTCTACCAAAAAGTCCTGAACTTTACTCAAGCGCTCATCGAGCACCTTCAGAAAGTTACTAAACTCGCGCTGCCCTTTACCCACAACCGAAAGGATCAAGTTAGACAAATCATCCAAAGTAGGGCCAAGTTCATACCAAACCAGCTCTTTTTCAATTTGACCACGCAGTTTCGCTACTTCTCTGGTCGCACTGCTTGGAAACGCTAATTGGTCCAGTAGATTACTCAAAGTGTTGCGAATATGCCGCGCAACAGAAGAAAAGCCAGGAGCAAGCTCTTCTGCTGCATTGCTGGCATCGTCCGTTTCTAGCTCCAAGTCCTCTTCGCTGAGGGAGCTATCTTCGCCCGAAGCCGTATCAGCGCTTGCATTTTCATCACTTCCGCCACCCAAGAGACGACTTAAGAAACCGGCCTCTTTTTTGTCTGGGTCAACAATTACCGACAAGACTTCAGACTGGAGTTTTGCATACTCAGACAGGATAGCTGGGTATTCTTGAATATTTGACGAACGCTTGGCGATAGACTTTAAGAGCTTCTTTAGCCCACTTTTCTGCTTTCGAGGAAGCTTGAGAGTCAATAGCTGATCGATAATACTCTCTAAAGCACTCGCTACTTTTCTCAGGTTTTGCTGTTTGCTCTCGTCCGCCGCAAGAATCAATTTATCAATACGCTTAAGGCGCTTTTCGAGATCATTCTTTTCAGGTGTTGCACTGCGCACCGCACTGCGCAAGCTAGCCAACTCGCCATCTAATTCATCAGAAGTGTGCTCTGCCGCCAAGCTAACACGCACCAGAATTCGCTGCATCAGTGAGGCGTAATCTTGAATGAGCTTTTTCTGGCCGTCAAAAGACTCACCTTGCTCAAAATACTTATCTTTCCAGCGTTCTAGCTCTTTTTTTAAATCCGACTGGTTACTCATGAGTTCTCCAGCTTTTTGAACCGATTCAAATGTTATTATTTACTTAGTAAAACAAACAAAAATGATAATGCTTATTTTGTATTTCGTTTTCTGGCTCTAGGGTGAGATGCATCATACACCTCAGCTAAATGTTTAAAGTCTAGATGAGTATAGACCTGTGTGGTGGAAATATCGGCATGGCCTAATAATTCTTGTACGGCGCGAAGGTTTTGACTCGACTCCAACATGTGGCTTGCAAAAGAATGTCGCAGCATATGCGGGCTGACATCATTAATAATACCTTTCTCGATTGCCATTTTTTTCAAGCGAACCTGAACATTACGTACACTTATCCGCTTTCCTTGCTGGCTAATGAAAAGTGCGACCGCCTCTTCTCCCAAGCAATCGCCACGAAAGGCTAACCACTCTTTTAGCGCTTCAATGGCCTTGCTTCCTAATGGCAAGTGCCTTTCTTTGCCACCTTTACCCAGCACATCAACAAAACCTTCATCAAGATTTATGGAATTTACATTCAAATTTACTAATTCAGAAAGGCGTAGACCTGAAGAATAGAAAACCTCGAACATGGCGTGATCACGAATCACATGCCAATCGCCACTATCGTTATCTAATAGATGGTTAATTTGATCAACATTCAAGACTTTAGGCAGTTTTTTGCTCCCTTTTGGAACCGGAACATCCAGACACGGATTGTGTTCTAGCAAAGCATGTTTAATCTGGTAATTGTAAAAACTACGTAGTGACGACAGTGCTCTTTGAATACTCTTGCTAGAAAGCTGCTTACGGTGCAGGTAAGAAACGTATAAGCGGACATGAGCGTGACTGAGCTCACTCCAAGCGTGAATACCCTGTTCAGAGCACCAAGTATGAATACGCTCCAAGTCACGCCTGTAATTGGTGTAAGTGTGATGGGAGAGCCTCCTAACGACCAGTAAATTATCGAGAAACTCTTCTAGTAACTTTTCCATCACTGCCTCGAATTCTCTACCGGATCATTAAACCATTTATGGCGACTCGCTTCGAAAATATCTATTCCAAGAGCGAAGGAACTGAGTCCTCTACCTGCTGTCGCTTAGCAGCCAACAACAGATTCGGCAGAATACGGCTGATAAAATCGCTGATATAAGAAAGGAATAAAGAGCCCATTGAGCTATCAAAGTGCTTAGCATCGCGACTGCCCAAACAGAACAAGCCCAAAAGCTCACCATTTCGTAAAGGAATCACTGCCGCTGAACCGACTTCTTCGGGGTTCGGGAACAAGCATGCACGCTCTTCGTCTCGGAACTGCCCGCAAACTGCTCGTGTATGATCGAGAATACCGCCTAGCTGCCCCCGAGCCTCATCGATCGAAATGACTTTCACTTCGCTAACAGGGTAGTCACTTGGCTTACCAAACAATAAAATGCTGCTGAAGTCGATATTCGCATCATTTTTGAATGCCTCATTTACGACCATTTCAATCTCATCAAGGCTCTTCACCTCTAACAAGTTTAATAACAGGCGTTTGGTCTTCTCAAAATGAGCATCATTCTCATGCGCAATGGAGATCAGTTCATTAAGCTTGTTTTTCAGCTCATCACGGTGCTCTCTAAATACTTGCACCTGACGCTCCCCTAAAGATATCGCAGCGCCGCTCGCATGAGGTATTTTTAGCTCATTCAACAAGTAATCATGTTGAACAAAGAATTCAGGGTGAGTCTTCAAATACTCAATAACGTCAGTTTCTTGAATACTCGCAGCTTGCGGGCTTACTTCAGCGTTTACTTCTTTATTGCTCATACTATCTTCACTAATACGGTTCACTATGTCTGGGGGAGTCCATTCAAAACTTATATTTATTTATCTGAAATCTATCAGTATTACGATGTGGGCTAAGAGATCACGAATCTAGTTCAAGCCTCACTAAACGCCTATCGCTAACTAAGTGTAGCGCTAAATTCGAATTTTTCCTTCGAAAACAGTCATAGCGGGGCCTTCCATCATTAACGGTGAGCCGACGCCCTGCCACTCAATTTTTAGATTACCGCCAGGCAAGCGAACCTCAACTGGCGATTCCAGCACACCTCGGCTTATTCCAGCGGCAACAGCCGCACACGCACCGGTACCACAGGCCAAGGTTTCACCCACACCTCGCTCGTAAACGCGTAGTTGGATAAAGCGCTTATGTACTATTTCCATAAAACCAACATTCACACGCTCTGGAAAGCGTTCATGCGCTTCAATCAATGGTCCTAAATGCGCAACCTGCTGATCACTCAATTCAGGCACCTGCAAAACAGCATGAGGGTTGCCCATAGACACCGCAGAAATCTGCAAGGGTTCACCATCGACATCGATGCTGTAACTATCTGCTGGAGCATCCGCTGTAAATGGAATACTTTCTGGGTCGAATACTGGTTCGCCCATGTCTACAAGGACGCGACCATCATCATTGACCTTTAACTCAATATCGCCTTTTTTTGTTTCGACCCGAATACTATCTTTGTTGCTTAGCTTCTTCTCGCGCACGAAGACTGCGAAACACCTGGCACCGTTACCACACTGCTCAACTTCTGAACCATCGGCATTAAAAATTCGATAGCGAAAATCAACATCAGGCTTGCCAGGTGGTTCGACCAACAAAAGCTGGTCAAAGCCCACACCTAAATTACGATCAGCCATTCGGCGAATTTGTTCAGGACGAAGGTGAACATGATGGCTGATCATATCAACCACCATAAAGTCATTACCCAAACCATGCATTTTGGTAAAGTTCACCACCATATTGTTTTCTCCCGATACCTAAAATACTCTAAATGCCCACTAAGGCATCAAATTCTCAAGCGCTAGTTGATCATCAATTGTTTCACGCTTACGCGCTAATACGACTTGCTCACCATCTACAACCAGCTCTGCCACACGACCTCTGGAGTTGTAGTTCGAGCTCATTGCAAAGCCATAAGCACCTGATGACATTACCGCGAGCAAGTCGCCCGCCTTAATAGCCAAATCACGATCTTTACCCAAGAAGTCGCCCGTCTCACAAATCGGCCCTACCAAATCATAGTGATGACGCTCACAATCAGAACCCGGCTCTTTTTCTACCCGAATAATATTCTGCCATGCGCTGTATAAAGACGGGCGTAGCAGGTCATTCATCGCCGCATCGATAATCGCAAAGTGCTTATCTTCGTTGTGCTTCAGAAATTCGACCCGTGTTAATAAAACACCTGCATTCGCAGCAATGGAACGTCCTGGCTCCAAAATAACCTTTAGACCTCGATCCCCGATTTTTTCTAACAAAGCGCTGATATAGTCAGCCACTTCAGGTGGCTGCTCGTCATCATAAGTAACGCCTAAACCACCACCCAGGTCAAGGTGCTCGATCACGACCCCTTGTTCTGCAAGCTGATCAACCAAAAGCAAAACTCGCTCTAATGCATCAAGAAATGGTTCCGTTTCAGTTAGCTGGGAGCCGATATGGCAATCAACGCCTATCACCTTTACGCCAGCCAGCTTGGAAGCAGCCTGGTAAATAGCTGGGGCCTGCTCAATGGCAACACCAAACTTATTATCTTTTAAGCCGGTCGAAATATAGGGATGAGTGCCCGCATCAACATCAGGGTTCACGCGTAATGAAATCGGTGCGACTTTGCCCATCTCCAAAGCAACATCATTTAAACGATAGAGCTCTGCCTCGGACTCAATATTGAAGCAATGAACACCCACCTCAAGCGCGCGTTGCATCTCATGTGCTTGTTTGCCGACACCTGAAAAGACCACCTGATCTGCACTACCACCAGCACGCAGCACTCTTTCTAGTTCTCCGACCGAGACAATATCAAAACCGGCACCCTGCTTGGCAAGAATATTCAGTACAGCCAGATTAGAGTTTGCCTTGACTGCATAGCAAACTAAGTTCGCATGCCCTGCAAAGGCTTTTTTATAAGCCTGATAATGCGCCTCAAATGCTGCACGTGAATAAACATAACACGGGGTGCCATACTGTTCAGCGATCTGGCTTAGTGACGAATTTTCTGCATACAACTCGCCATTCTGGTACGAAAAATAACTCATGATTTATAACACTTTTTAATCGCCTGAACCGCTTCAGGCTTGGATAGAATTTGCCAATCACCCAGGATTGCTAAGCTTAGTTCTCAAACTGCTCTTCTGGGGCTCTCGTATCTCGTTTCTTTTTTTCTGCCTTATCGGAAGCAGGACTTTCCACCACTTCCGACTGATTGTGCACAGGCAAATAGAGATCACCCTTTTGGCCACAGCCTTGCACCAGTACCACACATGACATGATAAAAAGAGGCGTAAGTTTTAATCTCATACGTTTACTCACA
>NZ_LWFE01001169.1:0-5102 GCF_001635675.1 Oleiphilus sp. HI0061
GATAGCAGGAACCTTATTGTTGTTAGCATCATAACCACCAGCAAAAGTCTCTTGACTGTTCAAAGCGCCAAAAAGATTCCTTGGTGTATGGCAAGCGCCGCAGTGTGCGGCTACCTCAACCAGGAATTTTCCTCGATTGAGCTGATCGACTGACGCTGAATTCGCCACTGAAGCAGATGGGCTAAAAAACATGGCTCGCCATAGCTTTAAACCTTCACGAAAATTGAATGGAAACCTTATAGACTGCTCGGGGTCTGGTTCAGCGACTGGCGGTACGGTTTGAAACGCCACCCATAAATCGGCTACATCTTGATCAGAAAACTTCTCGTAAAACGTGTATGGAAAAGCCGGATAATACGGCTTTCCTTCAGGTGAAATACCTTCTCTTAGTGCTGTCGAAAATTGTTGAAATGTCCACGCCCCAATACCATGTTTCGGGTCTGAAGTTAGGTTTGGCGCACGAAAATCACCGAAAGGCGTGGTTAAAGGTTTTCCTCCTGCTAAGAATTTACCGCCGGAATCGATATCAGTATGACAAGCTATACACCCTGATATTCGCGCCAAGTATGCGCCACGAGCTGTATTTCCATTCATACCTTCTGAACTAAAACTTGGAGACAGGGGCAGCCAAAGCCTATATAGAAGCCCCCCCCCTAAAAGCAATAGAAGTAAGCAAAAGCTGTAGTAGCGGCGAGGCATTCCTGTCATTTCTCGATGCGGTATTTTTTATGGCACGAAGCACAGCTCTGCCCAATCATACGAAACAAGCCAGCGCTCGGTTTGGAAGCAAGGTGTTCATCACTCATGTTGTCTAGCCCCCGTTGCGCTCCCATTGCTGCTTGACCTTGGGCACCCATCATTCCCTGGCCTCTCATTTGCTCCCCCATGCGACCATTCATAGGGCCCGATTCTCCCATCATGCTATGGCCGGACATATGATTTGAATTACCCATCATGGTATTCCCCATACCATTTTCTGGTTCCACATTCTGATTGTTGGCAGCTCCATCGTGCAAGGCCTGCCCTAAGCGTTCTAGATTGCGTGCTAAGCGCTGAAAATTCTCCCACTCATTCCATATTTCAGCAGTCGCCTCGCTAGGCATATTTAAACTGCCATCGGGAAAAAGCTTTGTCATATGCTCGCCAGAATGATCTCGGATCAGAAGCGCATTCCTCTTTACAGTTTCAGCGTCGTATTCTTTTTGCCCTCGCATAATCGGTTTTAGCTCTTTCATAGCGCCTTTTAGATTATCCATTAAATCCATACGCTCTTTAATAATACCGGTCGCCCCGCCATGGCCATAAGCGACAGCTGAAATGGAAAAAATAACCAAAATTATAATCACTGCATTTCTGTTCATGAACTCGTACCTAATCAATTTTCCACCAAGCGTTAGTTGAAGCTTACGCCTATAAATCACTTAATTTAATCTCTCTAGTTAACTACGAAAATGCCTTCAGGTGAAGCAAAACCAAACTAGCGGGTCGTTTCTCACTATAGTAAACACAAGAATTGCATATGTTGAGGTCTATTTATACATAAGGTGTCAGACAGACAATCGTGTGCGTCAGCACGATTATGTTTATACTCTCGAATATACTCTACCGATCATTACCCGGCTTGCTGGCCCTGACCACAGTCCGAAACTTATATAAGGCAAAAACCTAGTATGACCATCGACGCAAAAACGGTCTCGGCAGTACCCACCAATATCATCACCGGCTTCCTCGGTGTCGGAAAAACTTCTGCGATTCTGAACTTACTCAAACAAAAACCCGATAACGAACGATGGGCGGTACTCGTCAATGAATTTGGCGAAATTGGTGTAGACGGCAGTTTTTTTCAAGGTCAGAGCTCTCAAGAACAAGGCGTATTTATCAAAGAGGTGCCAGGCGGCTGTATGTGCTGTGCATCGGGCTTACCGATGCAAATTGCCTTAAACCAATTGCTTTCGCGCGCTAAACCAGACCGTTTGTTGATAGAGCCAACTGGGCTAGGCCACCCAATAGAAGTCTTAGAAGTACTGTCGGCAGAACACTATCAACAAGTACTCTCCCTACAAAAGACCCTCACATTGGTCGATGCACGCAAGCTAAGCGATGAGCGCTACACCCAGCATGATACCTTCAATCAACAGATATTGATTGCTGATATGATCATTGGCAACAAAAGTGACCTTTACCAAGACGGAGATGAAGCACAACTCACCCAATATATTAAGAAAACAATGGATAAAGCCCCTCCTGTTGTACTAACAAGTTATGGAAATATCGACATCGCACTTTTGAATGGGCCGACGTCTTCAGTGGTAACAGCCAAACATCACCATCATGAATCTGACGCACCTAGATTACTCATGGACTCGCCTATTCCGGAAACAGGATTTTTAAAAGCAACAAATAAGGGAGAGGGCTACGAAAGTATCGGCTGGCGCTTTTCGCCAGATAAGACCTTTAGCCATGCTGCACTTTTCAACTTCTTGAGTGGAGTCAATGCTGAACGAATGAAAGCCGTGTTTATCACTGACGAGGGAGTATTCGGCTATAACCTAACAACAGATGCCTTAACCGAGGTAGCACTGGATGAATGCCTGGAAAGCCGAATTGAGATTATTGGCAAGGGCTTAGCCTCTGATATCGAAACTGAACTGTTGGCTTGCATGTCAGAGCTCAACTAGTCTTTTCGAAAACGCTCTTTTAGATAATTTAAAGTACTTTGACCCCTTAAGGTCGCATCGGCGTGATTCGATTCATTAACCAAGCTATTCGCTATCAGAGGATTTTCCTAAGTGCTTGCTAACCACAAAAGCCAGATAGCCAACAAGGGGTCTTGGAAAGTCATGCGCCATCCCTTCTATCTCGCGGAATTCAGCACCTTCAATCAGTTCAGCATTTTTTCTTCCGAACTTGATAGGAATGAGCCGATCTTCGGCACCATGAATAATCAAAGTGGGTACATTGACTCGCTGTGTAATCTTTTTGGTTTTCTTAGTCGCTACAATCGCAGAAAGCTGTCTTTTTGTACCGTACTTTTCAGCATCACGCGCCAGAGCTTTCCGGAGTCGAGATTCTAACTCTTCTTGCTTTGGCGGGTGAGTCCTGCTGCTAATCAAACGGACGGTTTCCATTTTCAGGTCTAGCTGTTCTTCTTCGGCAGCCTGGCTCGACTTAAGCAAATGAAGCCCCAGCTTCATATTCCAAGGCATCACTAAACCACGACTATCTGCCGTAGACATGATCGAGGTTAAGCTAATAATACGATCATGATAAATACCAGCAATGATTTGAGCGATCATGCCACCCATTGAAGCTCCGACAATATGGGCCTGTTTACACTTTAGGTGGTCAAGCAGACAGACCGCGTCGTGGGCCATATGATATAGATCGTAGGGTGCGTCTATCTTCAAGCCAAACCAGTTTGCCAATACCTGTTTCAACACACGAGGAGCTGCATAGTGATCAAACTTGGTAGAAAGGCCAATATCGCGATTATCAAATCGGATAACGTAATAACCTTCTTCAGCAAGCAGATGACAGAACCGGTCAGGCCAAACAATCATCTGGGCACCTAAACCCATAATCAGAAGTACGGCAGGCCTTTTAGGGTTTCCGAAGGTCTCGTATTCAATACTTACATCGTTACATACAGCTTTAGGCATGGTGACAGCACGGAGGAAAAAACAATAACAATGGGTTTAAGTTTAGATGCCGATCGGAGATACGATGTGAAGGTTTTGTGTCAGTTCGGGCAATACAATTCGGTGGCAATGACCAGTTTGCCTTAGCGAGTTTCACTTGATATTTGTTCATATTGGGAATATATTCCCAATATGAACAAAGAAACGTTAAGCTACAAAAACACCTTAAGCCAATGTGTCATCTTTATGATGAAACCTTTGGTGCGCATACTCCTGAGGTCAGGAGTCGGTTTCTCTGACTTTGCCGAATGGGTAAAACATGCCTATGTGGCCGTTGCAGAAGAAGAGTTCACTGTCGATGGAAAGCCCCAGAGCACCTCTAGAATTTCGATTTTAAGCGGACTTCATCGAAAAGAGGTTGCACGAATTCGTAAAGAACTTGATGAAAGCAAGATTCCCACCACAACCACACCTGCCAACCGGGCAGAGAGAGTCATTAACGCATGGCTTAGGGAGCCGGCTTATAGCCGCGATCAAAACGCACCGCTAGACCTCCCTTTTAGCTCGAGTAACGCTGACACACCAAGTTTTGAGTCTTTAGTCAAAGAATATAGTGGCGATATTCATACAACGACCTTACTTGAAGAACTTACCCGTTTAGGTGCAGTGGAGAAACTTGAAAATGAACACCTACGGCTAAACCAATCCGGCTATATCCCGATACCCGAAAGCCTTGATCAGATTGAAGTCGCCGCACAATCAGCACACGATTTAATATCCACACTAAGCAACAATTTAAATCCAGATTCAGACGAACCTCGCTTCCAACGATCTGTTGCTTACTTGCACCTATCAAGTGACTCTATTCAAGAATTTAAACAATACAGCAAAAAAGAAAATGAAAAATTGTTGCTCAAGCTGAATAAGTGGCTTGCACAGCACGACATGCCATTAGCCGAACAAAAACACGCTTCCAATCAGTACAGAGCGGGAGTTGGAATTTATTATTTCGAAGAGCTCAACAATAAATCGAGCCAAGTTTAAAGGACCAACTGCAATGGACATTCAACATAAACTTAAGCCAAGTTTGTTTCTTCTCACCTTGAGCTTACTGTCATCTGTTTTCGTTGGCTGTAGTGAGTCCGAGAATGATGGCGGAATTACCGGAACGGGCGGCCCTCTGGAAAGCTACTTAAAGCACGGAATTGCTTCGAATAACCAGAACCCTAGCTATTGCGATATTTGCCTCGATGCCCCCGTACTCGAAAGCGATGGAAGTGCAGATGCCTCTTCTGACGAGTCAAGCGATAGCTACTCCCGAACTAATACTCAAGAAACAGGAGTCGATGAACTCGACTGGCTTAAGACCGACGGAAACCTGATATACAGCTACAATGGAGGTTCCGACATCAATATATTTGAATTATCGGAACAGACAGGTAAACACGAAGCGCTCAATACCAT
>NZ_LWFE01001170.1:0-1130 GCF_001635675.1 Oleiphilus sp. HI0061
ATGCCATTTTTAAATCAAGTGCAGAGGGAGACAAAACAACACCAAGCGGCTTGGCCTTGGTTTTCGCTTTTGTCTGCAAATTTGGCTCAGCATCAGCTCCCTTGCTAACAGTACTCTTATCAACTTTTGGCTGAGTCACAATATTATCGCTAGCCTTTTTGACTTCACGACTCTCTTTTGCCACAACAGATTTCGTTGCTTTGCTTTCTTCCACGACACTTGTTCGCGCTTTTTTCTCAACAATAGCCGAGGCAACCGGCTCCACTCTTTTCTTTTCTTTTAGCGCAGATTCTTGCAAAACCTGAGTCTGTTTCGTCGCTACAGCAGGTTCGAGTAATTTAGGCCCGGCTATCTGCTTTTCATTTACTGTCTGCTCTTCGACAGGCATTGTCGGCGCTTGCTGTGAAAGCCCTGCTTCCGATTGAACCGCCCGCTCACTATTATTGTCTCTATCTCCAGAGACAACAGTGCTTTCCTCAGTCGACATAAGAATATAAGCAAACAAGCTCGCCACCAGAATGACCAAGACGACCAAAATAAGATCTTTCTGCTTAAAGCTACTTTGTTTGGGCTCGATCATGCTTTCTCGAGACACGCCCGTATCTAGGGAACCGGTTTGCTCAGGGGCTTTACGCTTCTCCAGATCCCTAAGCATATCATTGACTAAACTCATGAAAGCGCTCCAGGTAGAGGCATAGATCGCCACCAGGGTTTATGTGCGCTTTCCGTATCTTTAATCGCTGCTTTCATATGCTTCGCGGTCACTAGGTTTACACCCTCACCAAAGGCGCCCATCAGCGCCTTATGGCATAAAATATTTACCAAGCGAGGAATACCTTTGGATGCACTCACTAATAGTGAAATTGCTTTTGCTTCAAACAAACGACCACCGCTGTATCCTGCCAGGATCATTCGATGAGAAATATATTGTTCGACACCCTCCCTATCGAGCGGGCGAATTTCATGCTGAAACGTTATTCTTTGCTGCAGCTGTCGAAGACTTTTGCTATTCAACATTTCATCCAATTCTGGCTGACCAAAGAGTACAACCTGCATCAGTTTTGCCGATTCCGTTTCCAGGTTGGTGAGCAAGCGCAAGGCTTCTATAGTGTCTTCCGGCATCGATTGCG
>NZ_LWFE01001171.1:0-8799 GCF_001635675.1 Oleiphilus sp. HI0061
TTCGCTATTGTCGCAGTGAGTTGGCTAGGCTCGCTTACTGCAGACTTATTGATTAACAAACCACTTGGGCTCAGCCCCTCTTATATCGAGTTTAAGCGAGGTCACCTCTATGATGTTAACCCGGTTGGTACTGTTTCAATGGTGGCTGCCTGTATTCTTGGTTTAGCTGCATATCTTGGGGTGTTTGGCGAGACAAGTAAGAATCTTAGCCACTTTATTTCTTTGTTAGCCTGTTTCATCTTTGTGCCACTGATCGCTTATATTACCAAAGGAAAGTATTACTTAGCGCGACAGTCCCCAGAGCTTATTCCCATTATAGAGGAAGCGAAAACCAGAGCTTCGTCGGGTGCTGCACCGTCACCATACCCGTCTATTGGACCGACGCTTACCTGCGGCGTCTGTGACAATGACTTTGAAGTGGAGGACATGAGTTATTGTGGCGTTTATGCTCAGCCTATATGTTCGCTCTGTTGTTCCCTCGATGTGCGTTGTCTAGATAGCTGCAAACCTCATGCTAGGCTTTCTCGTCAGGTGGTGAATTTCTTAAGGCGCTTTATGCCAGGCAAGTTAGTGCGTTCTACGAATTCAAGGCTAGGGCGTTTTGCTGGGCTGCTTATTATTACGAATATGATCAACGCCGCGATGCTGGCCTTGGTTTATGAGCATATGATGCCTTCTGCGATTGCCGATCAGGAGGTGCTAAAGCAAAGTCTGATCACACTGTTCTTTATTTTCTTGATCGTTACGGGTGTGATTTCCTGGCTGTTTCTCTTGGCGCACGAGAGCCGGGTGGTAGCCCAAATTGAGTCCAATCGGCAAACACGTAAGCTGATGCGAGAAATCCAAGCTCATGAGAAAACCGATCTGGAATTGCAACAAGCCAAAGAGCATGCAGAGCAAGCGAATGACGCCAAGAGTCGCTATCTATCTGGGATCAGTCACGAGCTGAGAACCCCGCTTCAATCGATACTCGGCTATGCGCAATTACTGACTGACAAGCAGGACCTTGATGATGCACAGTCTCGAGGCTTGAATATCATTCATCGCAGTGGCTTGCATCTGGCAGATTTGATTGAAGGCCTGCTTGATATATCAAAGATTGAGGCTGGGCGCTTGGACTTGTTTCGGAACAAGGTTCAGTTACCTGAATTGCTCGATCAGCTTGCCAGTATGTTTCAAATGCAGGCTAAGAACAAAGGGATTGAGCTTAACTTCAATATAGAAGGGCGATTGCCGAAAATGGTGATGGCAGATGAAAAGCGCTTGCGCCAGGTTTTGATCAATGTTTTGTCTAATGCTGTGAAGTATACACAAGAAGGTTCAATCGACTTTACGGTGAAGTACCGTTCTCAGGTGGCAGAATTCATTATCAAAGATACCGGGCCAGGGATAGAGGCTTCCTACCTTGCACGTATATTCGAACCTTTTGAAAGGGTGCGTAATACACATACACCGAATGTGCAGGGGACAGGTCTTGGTTTGACTATCGTGAAGCTCTTAACTGAAGTAATGGGTGGAGAGTTACAGGTCGACTCAGAACTTGGGAAGGGCAGTTGTTTTAAGGTGAGCTTAATGCTGCCCTGGGTGAACAATACTCAGCAGGTAGAAGAAGCCGTTAAGGCCAAGATAGTTGGCTACGAAGGTTATCAGCGAACTATCTGTTTGGTAGATGATGACCCGGTTCTAAGGGGCTTCTTGTCAGACTTACTCATTCCACTGGGCTTTACTACCTTAGAGGCTTTTGATGCACCATCTTGTATGGCGCTATTAGATACGGCCAAGCCAGATCTATTTGTTCTCGATGTCTCGATGCCTGGCAAAACAGGTTACGAATTGGCTGATGATTTACGTAGTGAGGGAATTAGTGTTCCGATTTTAATGCTCTCTGCCAATGCACAAATGCCATCGAGCGACTACATTGCCACGGCCAGCTATTCTGATTATTTGATTAAACCGATTAACAATGCGGCTCTGTTAGATAAGCTAGCTGAGCACCTGGGCTTGCACTGGATATCGCAAAATGAAAGTGAAGATTTCGACTCGGTTAAAGTCTTGTCTAAAGAGCGCGATGGTAACCCTGAAGAAGCACAAACTAGTGACGCCTTCGTTATTCCCAACGACCCCTTAATTCGTGAGCTAAAAGCCTACGCCGAAATGGGCTACCGAAAGGGTGTCGTGCAAACTTTAGCTCAGGTAGAATCAGCTAAGTTACTACCGGAGCCATTTATGCAGAGCCTGTTTGCTATGAGTGACAGTTTCCAGTTCGACCAACTTGCGCAAGCCTTAAGAGATTAAATGATGACGCCTTTAAGCCAGACCGATACTGTGTTGGTTGTTGATGACTCCCCCGATGCTCTGAGCATGATTAACGATGCCTTGGAAGCGGAAGGAATGGACGTGCTGGTTGCTCTGGAAGGCAAGCAAGCCCTAACGATCGCTAAGCGCATTCGGCCCGATGTAATACTGCTCGATGCAGTCATGCCCGTAATGGATGGCTTTGAGACCTGTCGCCAGCTAAAGCAAAATGCAGACCTCGCAGATATTCCCGTTATTTTCATGACGGGTTTATCTGATACTGATGATATTGTTCGAGGCTTGGAAGTGGGTGGTGTTGATTACCTGGTTAAACCCATCAACCCGACAGAATTGCTAGCGCGTATGAAGGTGCATTTGAGCAATGCGCGTTTAACCAAGAGTGCGCAAAGTGCCTTGGATAGCACTGGGCAGCATCTCTTCACGGCTGACGAAAAAGGCATTGTTCGCTGGGCCACCCCGCAAACCTATGCTTTGTTTGCCAAAGCTAATATCTCTCCGACAGATGGTTCTGAGGCGTTTACAAAAATGCTTTCTCAATGGTTGGCTGGGTCTCCGCAGGACGGGGATAGTCTAAACTTAGAAGCACTAGAATATCCTTTATCTCTGAAGAGGGTAGGCAAACATTCCAATGGCGACCAGCTAATTAAACTGATTGACGGGAACAAGCCAACAGAAGCTGCTTTATTAAAAGCAAATCTCGATTTAACTGAGCGAGAGGCGGAAGTTTTGTTTTGGATAGCGAATGGGAAAACTAACCGCGAAGCAGCCGAAATTCTATCGATGAGCCCTCGAACGGTGAATAAACATTTGGAAATGATCTTTCCTAAACTTGGTGTCGAGAATAGAACGGCAGCGGCAGGGGTCGCCTTAAGGGTCTTGACACAGGGTTAATTATGGAAAAGACTGAGGTGTTGTTCTCATAGAGTACTCGTAGGCAGAGTAGTATACTGAGCCCAATGAAAAAATGGTTAATATAGTAGGACATTATGAAAGCATTAGTAATTGTTGCACACGGCTCACGACGAGCGTCCTCCAATGATGAAGTACGGGAGCTTTCCCGTAGCGTTCAGAATAAGGTCGGCGCTCAATATGCGATCGTCAATACTGGCTTTTTGGAGCTGGCTGAGCCATTAATACCCGACTCAATTATCCAGTGTATAGAGCAGGGAGCATCTGAAGTAGATGTCTTGCCTTACTTCTTGTCAGCCGGTAGGCATGTTATAGAAGACGTTCCGGCCGAAGTTGCTAAGGCTAGGGAGCAGTACCCTGATGTTAAGATAAACATTAAGACTCATCTGGGAGGTATGCCTGCGATGGTCAGTTTGATTCAGGATACGCTAAGCGTATCCTGATGAGCCTCGTTATAATTAGCGAGTCGTGGCTTTTTTAGTTTTCGTCTTTCTTGTCTTGGCTTTTTTTGTAAGTAAGCCTTCAAGCTCCTCGAGCGCTTCTCCTGAAAATACTGCCAGGTTCTGCATGCTTGGCAAGGTGTCACGACAACCGGTATAGCCAAAATTCAGTGAACCATCATAGCTTAAACAAGTAATATTCAATGCGCCGCCATGGGCGATTAATGATACTGGGTACATCGCCTCAAGTTTACAGCCATTGTAGTAGAGAGCCTTTTTCGGTCCAGGGACATTAGATATTGTAATGTTAAAGGCTGGACGCATTCTTCCGCCCAGGCCTGTGAGAAGCTGTAAAGAGTAGGGTGCCATCATCAGCATCGTGTACTGTGTCAGCGATGCTCTAGGCAAGCTTTGTAAGTGCTCCTTCGCAATCTGGGTCGACTCTTTAATGGTTGCTAAGCGGCGAAGCGGGTCCGCTTCATTGGTTGCTAAGCTAGCGATCATAAAACTAATGGCCGTACCTGTGCCTGTGTCATCCGCAGGGCGAATATTAACCGGAATACCTGCTGTTAAAGGTTGCTCAGGTAATTGTCCTTTTTCTAATAGGAACTGCCTCAACGAGGTGCCACATAAATAAAGCACAATATCGTTTAACGAGGCATCCGCCTCTGCTGCCAGTTTCTTAATTCTGTCTAAAGAATATTGCTGTGTAGCAAAGCGGCGAGCGGCTTGCACCCGGGTGTTAATGGTTGAATTAGGACCAGTAAACGGAGCAGAAAGTTTAACTCTATCCTGAACGGATGAACTGACCAGTTTTGCCAACGCACCCACTAACTGCGGGGTGTTCGAGGCTTGTTCTTTGATTGCGTCGATAGCTTGATCAAGCGCGCCTTGCCAAGTCGCAATGTGTTCGCCGCTTTTAATTTTCTTTGGCGTACCAATAGACCAAGGCGGTCTTGTATCGATATCGTCTGGAGACTCGCTTAGTGTGCGTTGCAATAAACGTACACCGCTTATGCCATCAATTAAGGAGTGGTGCATTTTGGTGTAGATGGCAAAGCGATTATTTTCCAGACCTTCGATGACATGGCACTCCCATAGAGGGCGTTTAAAGTCCATACGGTTGGAGTGTAATCTCGATACAAGTATACCCAACTCTCGTTCACCGCCTGGTTTGGGTAGAGCCGAATGACGTACGTGATAATCTAGGTCTATGTTCTTATCGATAACCCAAGACGGTGCGAGTAAGCGGCCCAGTAAGCTAGGCTTCGCGAGCTTTTTGTTCCAGGGGGAAACAATATCTCCAGCCGATTTCATGCGATGAACATCGTCGCGTAAAAAATTAGCAGGAGCATCTTTGGGGAGAGATAAAATTTGCAGATTGCCAACATGCATTGGCGTCTCTTCGGTATCCAATGCCAACCAAGAGGCATCAAGTATGTTTATCTTGTTATTCTGAGTCATTTTGCCAGGCCTTTTGGGAGTAATGAATACAAAGCGGAATCTTAACACACTTACTATATTAGACCATTAAACTTTATTGCCTAGGTCTATGAAGATATCGGAACTATTTATGTTCGCAGACAAGAAATTTACTTTTGGTATAGCAAATTTTGAAATGGAGTTGTCGTGAACCTTTTATTCGGCAGGGAGGGGGAATGGGGGCATATCGCGAATGGAGTTTTAAGAACCTGAAGATAGAGCAGGCTAAATGAAGTTAGAACAACTTTAGCCTGCTAGAGAAGCATAATACTACTTCACTGCACACATATCTTTTTTGGCCAGGCTAAGTGCTTTTAGTACATCAGCACGTCTAATAATGCCGATCACTTTATCATTTTCTATTACTGGGTAGATCTTGGGCCCTTTCCTTAGCATGCTTTCTGCTAGCTTAAGAATATCTTCATCAGGGGATACGGATAGAGGATTCTCTCGCATAATGTCAGCTGCTACTTCGTGGCTATCACAATAGTAGGTATTGTTGAGCATCTGCTTGATGCAGTTTTGCTCAGTGATAAAACCTACCAGTTTGCCGTCAGTATCTAACACTGGCGCTCCTACGATATGGCTTTTGGTAAGTGTTTTAACGACTTCTTCAACGCTAGTATCAAGTTTAAATGAGTATGTCGCTGGGTGCATGTAATCGCGAACGTAAACCTTGGGAGATTCCATCTTGCCTCCAATAAAATTTGTAATGTATAAATGAGTTTGTTGAAGTGAGCATACTACGAGGTTTCTACTAGTGTGATGACCGGTGTCAATTTGAGTGCATTCCTATAAGGAACTAGTAATCACTTTAAAATAAATACACTATTTGCTGAAGCTGCTATAATTTCGCGCTTTCTATCTTTCGAGTTGATTTGTTATATGTCTGAGAACTTTATCTGGCTTGCAATTGTTGTCGGTAGTCTTGTTTCTATTTTCTTATTCCGTTTTAGCTTCAAAACATGGAACAAAATTCAAAGAATAGAGGACGCGAAAAAAGCTTATCTGGAGGAGGTGGCTGAAAAGAAAGATAAGGCCCTCAACAGCATTAAGGTTATCGCACAATGCATGTTAGACGAGCAGGTTGAGCTGTCGGAAGGATGCATTAGAATTAAAGTGCTACTTGACCATTTAGCCCCCAACCTGCATGAAGATGAGCGGTTTTCAGTGTTTATCAAAATGTATGATGCGCTAGAGCACATGCCAACTCATGAGGCGCGTAAGCAAACTGACAAACGAGTGATTTTTAAGCTGGATCAGGAACGCTTCAAACTGGAAGAAGACAACCAGCATGCGATACTCTCTGCGTCTAAAGCGCTCCTGGAGCATTCATTCTAGAGTAGGTCGGTGAGCAATATGCCCAGGCCTATTCGTTGTACCCGGTGGTCATAGTCAATTAGGCTTTCTCCATAGCCTTCAAAAAATTGTATGAAACCTCTTAATCGCCCCCACATCGGAAAACTGAATCCGGTTTCCGCAGACCCATAACCTGTGTCGAAGTTGTATCTCACCGAGCTGCTGAGTTTATAGCGCCCCCAGTCCATCACACCGGTAATTTCATAGTGACCTAGGTAGTCGTCGATATCCGGGTTATCATCGCCTCGGAATAAGTGGTTTGTCTTTTTGTTGTGTGCATGAGTGAGCAACTTCGGCCAGCGTTGTTTCAGCGGGCATACTCGCCGCTGTATTTAAGAAACAATCAATAGACTCTTCCGCTGCTGCTAACTTACTGAAAAATAGTAAAAAACCTAATAAGGTAAAATACTTGAGTCGTGCAATAGCCATTGTCGCTTCATGTATTGTTTCGATCTGTACGGTAGCCGGCTATTGTTGTTTATACTCACTATCGAAGTCAAAAAATAACTCGCCGGAAATTTCTTTATAGCGGCCTGAGTCCTTCATTCTTTTGAGTCTTGGTGAAAGCTCATCAAGGAAGCTTTGTGTGAGCGCTTTGTTATGACACGTAATACGGTCATAGCTTTCTACAAGAGGGTGCTTGGCAGAGTAACTCAATTGATCTACGAAAGGTTGCAAGTCCGGAAGCGCTGCGATCATGACATCAATACGCTTTACTTTGAGCTTTTTCAAGTTCTGGGCGTCTTTGTATACTTTGTCTAGTTTTATTTTTTCGCTAAGTCTATGTTTATAATAGTTCTCGTGCACATGTACGGCACCCACATTAAGTCCTTTAAGTTGACTGGAGCTAGTTAAAGGGCTTTGGTCGAGAGGGCTAAACATATAATAAGCGAAGGCACCTAGTGGAAAGCTTGCAATGATATTCTCATTTCCTAGCTTTTCTTGCATCACTTGCGTGAAAGAATAAATGCAGTCTGTATGGCCTTGCTCAAATGATACCAGGGCTCGTTTATAAGGCGTATATGATTGAATGATTTTGAAAGGCATATCTGAAATAGCTTCGTTCAGAATGCCTTGATAGATGCCAGACTGGTCTTCCTCAATTAGGCTAGTGATATGAGGCGCTGCTATCGCTATAGTTTGTGCGTCTGGTGATTTTGCGTGAACTAGACTACTAAAAATGCAAAGCAATAATATAAGATAATATTTGAGTATGCTCGAAATAAGCCTTTATAACGATAGAACTAGTGTCTTATATTAAAGCATAAGAATTACTAGAGTGCTCAGTTAACCTAATGTTGTATTAATCCCTTAAGTACAGATTGGCTCACCGCCAGTTCGCTTTTCCAGTATCCGCTAAACTTCGGTAAATTGTCGTCTATTTCTTCACTTCTGCTGTGATAAAAAATATGCCCTTGAGCTGCTGGTAGTGCGCCAGGGTCTTCAAAACGGTCAATGGGAATAAAGGCCAGTTTTAAAAAAGGCGCAAGCCTCAAAAAGCCAACTAATGGAGATTGGCAGTTTTGGCATATACCTCTAGTTAGAGCAGGAGGACGACGATATTTTGCAAACAATAGTTGATCAGATTTGTTTAGCTCAACATTTTTTGCATTGACTACGACAAATTCTGCATAAGGCTTGTTATAGATCTCTTGGCAAATAGTGCAATGGCATTTAAAGCGAGAAAAAGGTTGGGCTCTGACGGTGATTTTCGATGTGGTGCATGAACAGCTAGCGGACTGATGGAAGCTCTGTGATGTCATAAAATTTAGCCTGTTAGCTTTTGTTATTGTTAAGGGCAACGCTATCTCGGACTATAACCCAATAATAGTGCGTGTTAGTACTTATACGCAAAGCTATGGTGCATGAGCTTACTGATGTTGAGAGTTATTATTATGTCATTTAATTTAAATTGTTAATAAAATCAATTGGATGAAACTAATTTGTTGTCTTGGCACGGCTAATGCTTTAGTAATAACTGTACAAGGAAGTACGTAATGAAACGATTTCAAAGAGCGAGCCTTAGTAATCAATTATATACCGGATTCGACTCCTTGTTTTCTGCTCAGGCCTTGCAACGAAGCAAATACTTTTAAGTTATTACGATGATTAAACGGAGAATACCGAATGAAGAAATCAGCTGGTAACACACTGTTTGAATTAACTGCAAAAGAAGAAGCCGTTTGTTATGAAGCCTTAGAGGCTTACTTTGAGCAAATGTATTTTGCAAACTGATATTAGCTAAAGAAGTATAAATAGGAGTGAAAAGGGGGAATGCGAAAAAGCATTCCCC
>NZ_LWFE01001172.1:0-3339 GCF_001635675.1 Oleiphilus sp. HI0061
ATTTAAGCCAGTACCAGATTGTTCCGCATCAAACTTGGCTTTCCAGTTGTAGAGCAACTTATCTGTAATACCCAATGAAGCAGCCGCTTTAGGAACGCTATAGCCTTGCTCGGTGACCAGGGCAACCGCTTCTTGTTTAAACTCTGTTGTATAACTTCTGTTCTTTCGTTTTGTCATTTAACACCTCAATAATTGGATTATATTCCTTATTGAAGTGTCCTGTTTGATTAAAGCAGATCACTATCAAAGATAGATTAGGATCTACACACTGTCCAGAAGAGACCAGTTAGATAGCACCCTTCTCACACTCATGGCATACGAA
Organism: Oleiphilus sp. HI0061; assembly: GCF_001635675.1. NCBI lineage: Bacteria > Pseudomonadati > Pseudomonadota > Gammaproteobacteria > Oceanospirillales > Oleiphilaceae > Oleiphilus > Oleiphilus sp. HI0061. The sequence continues at coordinate 323 of NZ_LWFE01001172.1, forward strand.
CACAAAGATGGGGTCTACTCTATCGGGATTAGAACTTCATTTCGTCTAAAAAAAGGAATTGACGAAGGTGGATCATAACCGGCAATAATAGGCTGCCCAATGGCTTTGATATCCTGCTCATTCAACCAAGCCAATAGTTCGCTTTTCTTGCTTTCTATTGTGTCCTCGTCCAGCCAACCACTGAAGCGAATCGCTGCAACGGTGTAATCATTGACTCGCTCCAAAGAAACGTTTGGGTCTCTCGGCGCCGGTGCTGTCTCAATCCTGAAATCTTCGGGAAGAACAAAAGACATTTTAGTTGCTTTGTCTTGATCCATGAACACAGGCGCGGTCATGCTGATATCTTGCCCCTTACTATTTTCGCCGGAGATATAAGCAAAAAGTCGTTTGAAAGCACTATCGTTTGACGATCTCCCCTTTTCACTATTCATCGTTGTGGAAACCAATAACATCTGGTCGTAATGTCGGATCTCAAAATTTCCATCTGACTGAATAAGCGAATAGGGAGCATGCTCAATCGTGTATTTAACCAAGCTACACCCTGTGAGTAAGGAACTCACAAATACAGAACAAGCTAGCAAGATAAACTTCATCGATCCGAGCCTTTCGGTATAGAAAAATTGATTAGACATCGTGATGACCTGCCCTAAGCACTTTCTTTAGCCATAACACTTTGTATTTTCTGATAAATATCATCGGCTTCTTTGCTGAGCATAGAATAGGCTCTTATGTCGCCATTGCGCTGTGCATGCATCGCCTCGGTGAGCTTCGCTTCATAAGCTTTCACGAGTTTTTTAGAAGGATTTTTGCTAAACCATTTAAACATTCTTTTTTACCTACTCTACATTCAGGACTCTGGTTCTAGGGTTGCTTTTTACTTCTATACTGGCGATACGCTAGCCATATTTCATATCCCCAGCGGCTAAACAAACGAATGAAAGGCCAGTTAAGTACCCGCCAAAAACGAGCGTAGGGCGTGTGATGCCAAGCCCTAACATTTGCATCAACGCCTACTAACCACTCTCCGTCAGAAGTTTGCAAGTGCAGCCTCTTCAGCAAAACATCTTTGCTCGGCGATTCAGTTGTTGAATCCAAATCATGTACGTTCTTAATCGTGAGATTGTCGCCTGCATGTTTCTTCAATCGACACACCTCAGCTGTACATAGAGGGCATTCGCCATCGTAGTACAATGTGTCGCGACGGATTGTTACTGCTGACTGTTCCAACTTACTCTTCTCGAATTCGTTACCAGTTATCAGTAAGGTCTACGAATACAAACTCGATATGGATCACTGTCAGCAGTAATGTGAGGATTGATTTGGAATTGCTTTTTAGGCGACAGCAGAGTCTAGGAGTCTTTAAAAGGCCGTTTCGATGGTGACTGACACGGGGGCATGGTCTGATGCTTCAGCGTCTACCTCATAGTTAGGGTTTTGCAGATGATCATCGTGCACGTCATAACTAACGACTTCCGCAATACTGCGTGGATTGTTAGCATCAAATTCCTTTGATAACAGCACATAATCTAAAACACTGCCCTTATTTGCAAAATAGTGTGTAGGGCTACGACGAGTTTCGATAGTTTTATCACTAATTTCAAAGGCATCGTAAAGTGTATGTTTTTCAACATTCAGCCTCTCCGCAGCAGAAAGGGATGAAACATATTTCGATCCAATTCTATCAATATGCCCGCCAGCCACCAGCAACTGCAAAGGCGTTGAGTCGATCGTATCATTTAGATCACCAAGCATAATGGTTGGCATATCTTCCTTCGCACTAGATTTCCAAAAGTCATTGTAGAGAAGAGCTGCTTCAGTTCCTCTCTGCATACTTGAAGCCCACCGACCATGCAGGTCGTCGTAAAGGAAATTACGAACTTGTTCATTGTCGGCTGTATCCACATAAAAGTGACGATCAAACTTCGACCTTTTAGACTTCAAGTGCGCCACATACACGGCAACCTTGGAGTAATCATCGATTTCAATAACGGCCCTGATCGGCTGACGACTAAAAACAAATTCTGAGTTGAGCCCCAAACTCTGAATCAAATATTGATCAACCGAAACTGCTTCACTAGATAGGATGGGGAATTTTGAAGCAATCGCGACAACGGGCATATCAAACAGATAGTCAGACTTCTTGTTGGGCTGTTCGACTGTTGCAAAATAGTCAAAGCCCGCTGACTTTGACAAGCTATTCAGAGCCGATACGGAAAACACCTCCTGAAAACCAACAATATCTGCGCCAATTACTTTCAGAAGCCTAAGTATCCATGCTTCCTTCTTACGCCATTGTTGGTCAGTATAAATATTCTCCAACTCGTAAAATGCATTGGGAGGTTCAATATAGTTAAAAAGGTTAAACGTACAAACCTTAAACTGACGTGTTTGTTTTACCATAATTCTGAGCAAAGTGCTTCGCTGCACTCGCTCTTACCTCCAATAGCCAGGGCCATGATTTAAAACAATAAGAACTTAGAATAAATTTTAGGGTTGGTCCTAATTCGATACAAGGTCAACACGCCAAGGTATAAACCCAAGTGAACCAGAAACTAAGAATTCGCGTATCTAAATATATATACTTAATAACTTCGATTTCAGCGCATCCTTAATTCGATTGAAGGGAGAAATATTTATATGAAGCATCTAGCAAAAATTACGATCATTGGTTTGCTATGCTTGGCGAATACATCATTAAGTTACGCAAGCTGTGACCCCTTGCTAAACTATGAATCCAAGCGTCTTCACTCTTCAAAATCTATTGACTTCTGTCAGGCTTTTGAAGGGAAAACCTTGCTTATCGTTAATACAGCAAGCCGATGCGGATTTACCCCTCAGCTATCTCAACTTGAAGCGCTTTATCAAAAATATAAAGATGAGGGTTTGGAAATTGTCGGTTTCCCTTCTAACTCCTTCAGGCAAGAATTAGCAACTGAAGCAGAAACAGCTAGCGTCTGCTTCAAAAACTTCGGCGTTAGTTTCACCATGCTAGCGCCGAGCTATGTAACAGGACCTCA
>NZ_LWFE01001173.1:0-3193 GCF_001635675.1 Oleiphilus sp. HI0061
ATCCATGTACTGTCAGCCTTTGCGGCAGGCCGGTGGGGCAACTGTCAGCTAAAGATCCATTCGCCAGGCACTTTTCGGTCAAATCGACCAAAATACGACCTTCTTTGGGCGCTGTGAAGCTAAATTCCGGGGCTTAGGCAATAAAAATGAGCAGCAATTTCGGGTATGCTACTTCATCCGAAGGGTGAAAAGGTGCTTTAAACGTCCTATACGCCTCAATTCGCCTTCAACGTGCCGGTAGCCGTACAAAATCGAAGCGGCAAAGGTGTGTGGCAAGTAAAAGGCGTCATGCTATTCATTTTTATCACTGACTTTTTGATAATGATGCTGAATGCTTTGCTGTCAGCTATCTATTTCTTTTAGACTACTCTATCGACAAGGCTTAGGAGACTTCTACCATGATTAAAGCATATGCAGCGTTTGAAGCAGGTGGTGAACTAAAACCATTCGAATACGATCCTGGTGATTTACCAGACGACCAAGTTGAAATTGCCGTCGAGCACTGCGGCATTTGCCACAGTGACCTAAGCATGCTCAACAACGAATGGGGAATGACCCAATACCCTTTTGTGCCCGGGCATGAGGTGATCGGCAAAGTGAACGCCATCGGTAAGCGCGTTAAGTCGATTCAAATTGGACAGACTGTCGGCTTAGGCTGGCACTCTGGCTACTGCATGAGCTGCTCGTCCTGCCATAGCGGCGACCATAACCTTTGCGCTTCAGCCCAAGGAACCATCATCGGTCATCACGGCGGATTTGCTGACAAGGTACGCGCGGAAGAAAGTAGCGTCGTTGCCTTACCCGAGGGTTTTGAAGAGCCTTCAGCCGCCCCTTTGTTTTGTGCTGGCGTGACCGTTTTCAATCCACTTGTTGAATACAACATTAAACCCATCGACACCGTTGGCGTCATTGGGATTGGTGGACTAGGCCACTTAGCCCTACAGTTTTTACGTGCCTGGGGCTGTGAAGTCTGGGCCTTTACCTCATCTGAAGCTAAAAAAGCTGAAGCCCTAGAGCTTGGTGCGCACTATACCGTTGACTCCAAAAACCCTGACGAACTCAACGCTCTGGCCGGCAAGTTTGACTTGGTCTTATCCACCGTTAATGTGAAACTCAAATGGAACCAATACGTCAATACACTCGCCCCCAAGGGCAAGCTACATTTTGTCGGTGCGACACTTGAGCCTTTAGATCTTAACGTATTTTCATTGATGGCCGGTCAACGCTCAGTGTCTAGCTCTCCTGTTGGGAGTCCGCAAGCACTGCGCAATATGTTGTCATTTGCAAAGCGACACGACATTAAACCCAAGGTTGAGCACTTCAAGTTCGACCAAGTCAATGAAGCGATAGCCAGACTTGAGAGTGGCAAGGCGCATTACCGAATTGTCTTAAGCAAATAGGAAATTAGAATGTCCAAAGTTAGTATCGATTTCCCGGATTACGCTCACTTCTCGATGTCGCAATCAGTTCGGATACAGGACGTAAATTACCGTAAGCACCTCGGCCATGACAAATTAGTCTCGATGATTCATGAAGCCAGGGCTGCTTTTTTTGAATCGATAGGTATATGTGAACTTGAAGACAGCGCTCAAGGCTACATTCTGGCAGACCTGCAAGTCATGTATATCGACGAGGCTTTTTTTGGTGATGAATTGGTATTTGATATTGCTGTCACGGAGGTGTCGAATAGAAGCTGCCAAATGCTCTACCGAGTCAGCAAAGCCACAGATGACAAAGATAAGCCAAAAATCATTACCTTGGCAAAGACCGGTGTGGTTTTCTATGACTATGAGCAAAGAAAGGCAATTTCAGTGCCGCAGAGTATTGTAGTGTTCTAATTTCTGCATCAGTTAATTTTCCAGGTAATCGACGTCTCTGCATAAGGGGTAACTCCTAAATCGAACTGAGAATTACCCCCAATTTACCCCCTAATAAAAATATGCAAGGGGTAAAGCATGACTGAATCTGACGCAATTGACCGGATATGAACGTACCTGAAAGGCGACAACCTACGCTAAGCCACTGTAAATATTGGACTTTGACAGTACTTGACTGTAATTGAATGAATCTGACTGAAATGAGTATGGTGCCCGGGGCCGGAATCGAACCGGCACGTCCCGAAGGACGACAGATTTTAAGTCTGTTGCGTCTACCAATTTCGCCACCCGGGCTTTGGGGGCTTTTACATTTAACACCAAAGGGATGCTAAATGGAGGCGCGAGCCGGAGTCGAACCGGCCTACGTGGATTTGCAATCCAGTGCATAACCGCTTTGCTATCGCGCCTTTAAACTTGTACTAAACAAGAGCTTCAAATTCTACCATAGGATTGCAGCAATCCAGTGCACTCTTGTTAATCGGGCAGAGCCCTAAGCGCTTTGCTATCGCGCCTTTAAACTTGTACTAAACAAGAGCTTCAAATTCTACCGTAGGATTGCAGCAATCCAGTGCACTCTTGTTAATCGGGCAGAGCCCTAAGCGCTTTGCTATCGCGCCTTTAAACTACACCGTAAACTATATCGATAAATCTTTATAGTCCACTAACAAAAAACCTCGGATAAATCCGAGGTTTTTTAGAATTTGGAGCGGGAAACGAGATTCGAACTCGCGACCCCAACCTTGGCAAGGTTGTGCTCTACCAGCTGAGCTATTCCCGCAGATCACTTCATATTTCATTGCAACACTCTAGTAAAAAACAACTTTTCGTTGCCTGTGTTGCTGAAGTGGCGCATATATTAACGGATTCGATTTAAGAGTCAAGCAATGTTTAAGAGAATAATTCACTTTTTTTCAGCTATCTATTTTCCGAGAAGCAGATCGATTATTTTTTATACCAAAGCAGTAATACTTACTCCGCTTCTAACTCTCTTCAGAGAATAAGTGCTCCCACGATGCTGTGAGATATTGGTACATTGACCATAGCGTAAGAATCGATGCGAAGTATATAAGGCCAATCCCAGACCAATAAAACCAGTCAGATTCAGGGCCTAGCAACAACAGCATAATGGAGCCCATCTGGCACATAGTTTTTAGCTTACCGATGAACGACACCGCAACATTATCACGTTTGCCCTGCTCTGCCATCCACTCTCGCAAGGCTGAAACGACAATTTCACGCCCAATAATAATCATCGCTGGAATCGTCACCCAGACAGAGTAATAGCTTTCGATTATCACCGCCAAGGACATTGCCAC
>NZ_LWFE01001174.1:0-1091 GCF_001635675.1 Oleiphilus sp. HI0061
CTGCTTATGGCAGCGATATTAAGATCAACCGTCTCCTGGCAAGCCACTCTGGCTGCCGGAGGAGTAATTAGCCTGCTTACAGGCATTGTTGCTCCTTATCTTATGCCAGAGTTGATTGAAACCCTAATGGGGTTGGCTGAAGAGTTCTTTAAGCAGCTCGCAGAAGAGTCGCAGCAAGAATACGATGCTAATTTACAAGAAGGTTTCAAATTGCTACTGGTAGCAAGCTTTGCTTCATCCTTTTTCGGGATGGCTGTTATATCGCTGTTTTTAGCGCGATCCTGGCAGGCAAGCTTGTATAACCCGGGTGGTTGGCGAGAGGAGTTTCACCAGATACGCTTAACTGCGCGTATGGTGATGGGCCTGGTTTTGTTGATTGTGATCTTACCTGTGCTGGGCGTGAGTCCTGCCTTGGTTATCGCAGTCGCTGTGGTTCCGATTATGGTTTGCGGTTTTGCCTTGGTGCATGCCGTGATAGCGAAGCGAAAGCTTGGCGGGCAGTGGTTAATTGGCATTTATTTCTCGGCCATATTGCTGTTTCCAACTGTATTGATGCTGATAGCTTTGTTAGCCTTACTAGATAGTTTGGTCGACTTTAGAGCTAGAATGCAGGCGCCAGAATAGTAAAAGCATGAAACGCTGATTAGTTACATGAAACTAATTTGAGAAATCTAGAAAATAGAGGATCACGAGATGGAAGTTATTCTACTCGAGAAAGTTGGAAAATTAGGTGGTTTGGGTGACAAGGTAACTGTTAAGGCAGGTTACGGTCGCAATTTCCTATTACCATACGGTAAAGCTGTAGCGGCAAATGAAGCAAATGTTGCTGAGTTTGAAGCACGTCGTGCTGAGCTTGAAAAAGCTGCTGCTGAGAAGCTTGCTGCTGCTGAAGCGCGTGCTGAGCAATTGAATGAGAAAGAAGTAACTATCGTTTCCAGAGCGGGTGACGAAGGTAAGTTATTCGGTTCAATTGGTGTTCGCGATGTTGCGGATGCAGTAACGGCTGCTGGCGTTGAAGTTGCTAAATCAGAAGTTCGTCTTCCTGAAGGTGCGATTCGTAACGTTGGTGAGTTTGATGTTGCGATTCAATT
>NZ_LWFE01001175.1:0-1512 GCF_001635675.1 Oleiphilus sp. HI0061
GGAGTCAACCGCGTGGAAACCACCGTCGAACAGCTCAACCTCAACATCTAGTACTGGGAAGCCAGCAAGAACACCGGTCTCCATCATGCTTTGGAAGCCTTTCTCGATAGCTGGGAAGAATTCCTTAGGTACGTTACCACCTACAACTGTAGATGAGAATGTGAAACCAGAATTCTGCTCACCTGGCTTGATACGGTAATCGATCTTACCGAACTGACCAGAACCACCAGACTGCTTCTTGTGCGTATATGAATCTTCAACTTCAGCCGTGATTGTTTCACGGTATGCAACCTGAGGTTCACCAACTTCTAGCTCAACGCCATAAGTACGGTTCAGGATGTCTACTTTGATGTCTAGGTGAAGCTCACCCATTCCGCGTAGAATTGTTTCACCTGAGTCTTCGTCAGTGTGAACCTGGAATGTTGGATCTTCTGCAACCATCTTACCGATCGCGATACCCATTTTCTCAGAACCGCCTTTGTCTTTAGGCTTAACAGCAATCGAGATTACTGGCTCAGGGAAGACCATCGCTTCAAGTGTACATTCGTGCTTGGGATCACAAAGTGTGTGACCTGTTTGAACGTTTTTCATGCCGACGATTGCAAGGATGTCACCAGCTTGAGCTGAATCTAGCTCGTTACGATCTTCAGCTTCCATCTCACACATACGGCCGATACGCTCAGTCTTACCTGTGAAGGAGTTAAGTACTGTGTCGCCTTTGTTCAGCTTACCTGAATAAACTCGGATAAAGGTAAGTGCGCCGAAACGGTCATCCATGATCTTAAATGCAAGTGCGCGGAATGGCTCGTCAACAGCAACTGTAGCAACTTCGCCAGTTGGCTCGCCCACTTCATCAGTCAATGGCTGAGGAATAACTTCTGTGGGTGAAGGCAAGTAGTCAACAACAGCATCAAGAATTAACTGGATACCTTTGTTCTTAAATGCAGAGCCACAGTAAGTAGGGAAGAATGTCAGGTCATTAGTACCTTTACGAATACAGGCTTTGATCTGTTCCGTAGTTGGCATTTCGCCTTCCATGTACGCCATCATGATGTCGTCATCAACCTCAACAGCTGTTTCAATCAACTGCTCGTGATACATGTCTACATCGTCAACCATATCGGCTGGAACGTCTTCTACTTTGAAGTTTTCAGGTAGGCCTGTGTCATCCCAAACATAAGCTTTCTTAGAAAGAATATCGACAACACCAACAAAGTCATCTTCGGTTCCGATTGGAAGAGTCATAACTAGCGGCTTAGCGCCTAGTACGTTCTCTACCTGGTCAACAACTTTCAAGAAGTCAGCACCTAGACGGTCAAGCTTGTTTACGAAGATGATACGAGCAACGCCAGACTCATCTGCATAACGCCAGTTTGTTTCTGATTGAGGTTCAACACCACCAGAACCACAGAATACACCGATACCACCATCAAGAACTTTCAAAGAACGATATACTTCTACTGTGAAGTCAACGTGTCCAGGAGTATCTATGATGTTCATGCGGTGATCATC
>NZ_LWFE01001176.1:0-2349 GCF_001635675.1 Oleiphilus sp. HI0061
TTTTTCTTTTCCAGTGCCTTTTTCTTCTCCAGAGCCTTTTTCTTCTCTAGAGCNTTTTTCTTCTCTAGAGCCTTTTTCTTCTCTAGAGCCTTTTTCTTCTCTAGAGCCTTTTTCTTCTCTAGAGCCTTTTTCTTATCCAGAGCCTTTTTCTTATCCAGAGCCTTTTGTTTTTCCTGAACCTTTGCCCGCTCCCTATCTCGGAGTTGCTGTAGTTCATTTTCACTAATCACACGAGCTTGAATACTTTTTGGAGGCAACTTAACTGTTTGCTCGTTACTACTCTGCCAATTGAAAAAGAATGCAGCAATGACCAATATATGAACAGCAACACTAGCAATCAGAAACTTTCGATTTTTTACCTCTATCGCCTCGCCTAACAAGACCTTAAGGAGTTTAAAGTTTTCCGTTGCACGCTTATCTGAAGACTTTCCACTTGCTCCCTGCTTTTTCAAAGCACGAGCTTGAGAATCTTTAGCCGTGTTTTTCTTCATGGGTCCTCAGTGATCAATCCGACATCTTTCGCACCGGCATTCTGTAAAGCAGCCATCAGCTCAACCACAACTCCGTACTCTACATGCCTGTCTCCTCGCACAAGAACACTAGTAGAAGGTTCGTGTTGAAGAATAGAGCTTACATTTTTTAGTACGACCTGAAGCTCTAAAGGTTTCTTGCTTGATGATGTCATTTCCATATAGTAAGCACCGTTTGAGTCGACCGTCACGACAATCGGCTCGAGGCTTTTAGCACTTTCTACCGGGTCGCTATCAAGTAAGGGTAAATCAATCTTGATCCCCTGAGTCAGCATTGGTGCTGTCACCATAAAGATAATAAGCAGCACTAGCATCACATCGATATAGGGAACAACATTTATATCGGACATGGGTTTACGCTTAGATCTAGGCACCGTTATCAGCCTCTATTAGAAGTATTATCAGCAACACCGTCTTTTGCACTTCCTGCACTTGAATGAATATTTCGATGAAGAATACTCGAGAACTCATCAGCGAAAGTTTCATAGCTTGTATAAAGCGCATCAGCCCTTGCCGAAAACCTGTTATAAGCAACAACAGCAGGAATTGCTGCGAATAGCCCCATTGCAGTAGCAATTAGTGCTTCAGCAATACCTGGCGCTACCGTCGCCAAGGTCGCTTGCTGCTGCTGAGCAAGCCCGAGAAAAGAGTTCATAATCCCCCAAACTGTGCCGAACAGACCAACATAAGGGCTTGTAGAGCCAACTGTTGCCAAAAATGGCAGATTGGAGTCAAGTCGTTCACCCTCTCGCGAAAGCGCTACACGCATTGATCGCTGCGTCCCCTCCATCACGGCATCGGCGTCTACGCCGGCTTGTTGTTTTAAACGGTTAAATTCCTTAAACCCCGATTTAAAAATCAATTCAAGCCCACTACTCGCAGCCGACCCGGAACTTCTTTTGTACAATTTTCCTAGATCCATGCCGGACCAAAACATATCCTCAAAATTATGCTGCTGCGCATTAGCCTGTCTGAAGAAACTAGAGCGCTGGAATATCAGATACCAGGATATTATCGACGCAAGCAATAATGCCAACATAACCAACTGCACAATAAAACTTGCATCAAGAATCAAACCAACAATCGAAATCTTTTCCTGCACTTATTTTCTCCAGGTAATCTGCCAAATCTAGGCACAAAATACGGTAATAGCTGACTAACTTTGTAACCCTGTTGAACTCAAGGCTTGCTTCAGGCCTTCGGGTAGCGCTCTCGGCTTGTTATCAGGCAATGATACACAAGCGACCTTAACATTCCCCTCAACTAGCCGCCTACCAGATGAGTCTTCAACAAACTGTTCAAATTCTATATAAGTTCTTTTTAGAGACGAAACCGAAGCAGTAACATTCAGTATTTCATCAAGTTTGGCGGGGGCCAGGTATCTAACATCAAGGCTATGCACTACATAACTGATTCCTTCTTCGAAACCAGCCCGAAGCTCAAACCCTAAACTTCGAATAAACTCCGTTCTAGCACGCTCAAAATACTTTAAATAATTAGCATAAAACACGACGCCGCCAACATCAGTGTCCTCTATATAAACGCGTATTGGCAGACTGAATGCTTCGCTAGAACATGTCATATCACGCTCCGCCGCTGAGTTCGGCGGGTGCTTTCAAACCAAAATGCTGCCATGCTTTTTGTGTTGCCAGACGACCGCGCTGCGTTCTTGCCAAATACCCTTGCTGAATCAGGTAAGGCTCCAAGACATCCTCAACCGTGCCTCGCTCCTCACTAATTGCTGCCGCCATGCTTTCTACGCCAACCGGGCCGCCAGCAAATGTTTCGAGTACCGCGAGTAGTAAGCGCCGATCCATTT
>NZ_LWFE01001177.1:0-2695 GCF_001635675.1 Oleiphilus sp. HI0061
GGACAGCTTCGAGGAACAGCGCAATGACAGATACCAGGAAACAGTCAAGCGGGCCTCACCGGTAGCTTGGGAGAACATCAACTTCCGGGGTACATACACGTTCGCGCCGACGGGCGAACTGCCAAAACTGGAGGACTTAATGGCACCGATTGAGGGCTATCGACCTAGAAATGAAAGTTGATACCCCTCTACAAGCCACGGCAGACGGGGGCTTCAGAGGTTTTTGCAATATATGGAGGCAAAATCCCTAGGACCCCAAATAGGCGACTGAAATTACACTTGCAGAATATATTCAAGAAATAATATACTGTATATCCATACAGGCATTTACTATGAAAAACTTCATTGATTTACTCGAAAAGAAACAGCTAATCTGGCATGGCCGGAGTAGGCAACAAGCACCTGAGTTCGAAACATCCGGCTACTCCGAGCTCGATGTTCACTTGTCTGGCGGCTTTCCAAAAAAAGGCGTTGTAATGCTGCACTCAACTTGTGGTATCGGCGAGCTTCGCCTGTTATTACCCTCGTTAATAAACAAACAAGGCCTCTGCATATTTATCAACCCGCCAGGTATTTTGAGTGCTGAGTTCTTTTATCATCAAGGCATTGAGTTAGAGCGCATACTACTTATTAATACTAACTCTGCGAATGAAGCCTTGTGGTCTGCAGAACAGTGCTTGAAAAGTGGTGCCTGTGAGGCCGTACTCCTGTGGCAAAACCAACTAGAAGTTCATCATATTCAACGCTTACAATTAGCCAGTAATCAGGGGCAGTGCCGTCAGTTCATCTTTCGAACAGCAAAGCAGCAAAGCCTTTCACTACCAGTCAATTTGAGCTTGCAACTAAAGGCTGAAGAGCGAGGTATCGCGATTACCATCGCAAAACAAAAAGGTGCCTGGCCAAAACCCGAATTCTCTCTCAATATGTCTTCTTATTGGCCTTCACTGGCACTACAAAACACGAACAACATCATCCCCTTCCCTGCTTCTAAAGCGGTATAAAGGTGATGCTATGTCTCTATCAACTTTATGGCTTTACCTCCACTTCCCTTCACTACAAATCGATAGCCTGTTTTTAAACCAGGCAGCATGCAATCAGGACGAACAGCAAGCCGTTATCGTAATCAATGGTCAAAAAAACATCGTAGTTCAAGCCAATGATCATGCCCTACAGCAAGGTATTCATTTGGGAATGGGGCTAGGTAGCGCTGCCTCCTTATGTCGTGAGCTCTGTGTGCATGCTTATGATCCCGAAATAGAAAGAAAGAAACTGCTTGAAATAGCTCACTGGCTCTATTTAGTCACCTCCGACATAAGCCTTTGCGGTTCAAATGGTTTGTTGTTACGGGTCAGTAATATGTTGAGCCTATATGATGGGCTCACGAGTTATTGGCAAACCCTAAAACAGCATTTGGAAAAACAGCAAGTCCATTATCAATACGCCAGTGCATACTCACCTCTAGCGGCTGAACTACTCGCAAGATCGGGCCTAAATCTGATTAGTGACGAACGTAAACAAGTGCTAGCGCACCTCAAGCAGCAAAAGCTTAGTGAAAGCCGCTTGCCTGATAAACAAATTGAGCGCTTGCAACGTGTCGGTATTCGAGACATGCAAGCACTCCTGGCTGTTCCCTCAGCAGAGCTTGCCAAACGTTTTGACCTATCCCTGGTTAATTATGTCGGACAACTCACCGGCACTCTGCCACAAGCCGTCCATTTCTATCATCCTCCCATGCAGTTTTCACGTTATTTGGAATTACTATTTGAACTCTCTAATCTTCAGCTTCTTGAAAAGCCCTTACTGCGCTTACTCAATGCACTGGAAGAGTTTTTACGAATCCAAAATCTTTATGCCTATGAGTTAAAACTACAACTTCATTTACGAGATAAAGGCTTTCAAGAAGTTTTTGCCAGCTCAGCAAAAGGTGATTATCTGGCAAAGGTATGGCTGGATTTATTCAGCTTACGTTTTGAGTCGGTTAAAGTCCCTTCGCCAGTTATTGGCATCACTATCTCGGCACATAAAACAAAAGCCAAGCACGAAGAAAGCATGGATTTTTTTGAGGGCGGACAGCGTAATGGCTCTTCTTTAGAGCTCATCTCAACACTTCAGGCAAAACTGGGCCCTGATTCAATTAAGAATATTGATTTAGTAGATGACCCACGGCCTGAGCTAAGCACCTGTTTACGTAACTATCAAAACCGGCCTATAAAAAAAGGCATGGCGAACCACCTGACAATCGACAAAGCAAAGCTTCGTCCCAGCCTTTTATTCCCCAAACCAAAAGTATTAAGAGAACGCGTCACGCTTATTGAGGGGCCTGAACGTATCGCGACAGGCTGGTGGGATGAGCAAAACGTTATTCGTGACTACTTTATTGCGCGTGCACATAGCGGCGCTTGGCTATGGGTATTCAGAACACCTGAACAACGTTGGTATTTACATGGAGTATTTGCCTAATGCAGCCTCACTATGCCGAGCTTTTCTGCCAGAGTAACTTCTCTTTTTTGGAAGGCGCGTCTCATGCTGAAGAACTGGCTATCCAGGCTTCATTTTTAGGCTATCAAGCACTCGCTATTACCGATGAATGTTCAGTCGCCGGTGTAGTCAAAGCACATACGGCGATAAAAGAGCATCAGCTACCAATAAAGCTGATTGTCGGCAGCCTCTTCCGCCTCGGCAAACATCTAGAATT
>NZ_LWFE01001178.1:0-23883 GCF_001635675.1 Oleiphilus sp. HI0061
TAGAGCGAGTACGTGTCGTTAAACCAAACCAACGGTTTTCTGGGTCGCGATATTGTACCGGGACATTCTTTTGTAGCGTTTCTGATTCAACAGCTTGAACCAAGTCTTTGTTGGTCACTTCCATTAAACGGCCAATATCGACAGTGAAAACTAAATCGGCAGGGGAGTTGCGTCCTTCACGAGTCAGGCGTTCAGCTAAACCTTTCTTAGCAAAAACTACATTAACCTTAATACCGCTTTGTTCGGTAAACTTATCGAACATAGGTTGAACCAGAAAGGGCTGGCGGTAAGAGTATACGTTAACCTCTTCACTGCTTGCTGAAACAGTTGTCGTGAATAAGGAAGAGAGAGTTAGAAGGGTGACGCAAATAAAGCGAGACAGAGCCATAAATAAATATTCCTAATATAGTTTCCATAAAGTAATGCGAATCATTCTTAAATAAAAAGAATTGTTAGTCAAGAATTTAAAGCATTTAACTTGATGGCTATCAAGTCAACTAAGCGATAAAATGCCATTTAAATATTGAGCTTTGGAGTAAAAGAGCGCTAATGAAGAGTTTCTCCCGCTTGCTACTAGTCGGACTGTTTGCTTTCTTAACGGCTTGTGCAACCACAGATTATCAAACGCATTATGGTTGGTTTATGGCGGAAAACTCTGCTGGCGAACTTAGACAATTTAGAGTTTATTGGCAGTCTGTTCGTTATGAAGGTTGGACAAGTGACGAGCTTCGCCCAATGCCGGTAGTGATTGAGGCGCAATGTAGCGAGCGGAAAGTTCACTTGTTTGACAGCTCGTTTGGCCCCGGCCGCCGCTGTAGTGATCGCCAAGGTGAAGGAATTGTTTTCTGTGGTCGTTCAGAAGTTGATGTGAATCGACGTGGCTTAGAGATAGAGAATAACTCCCTATGTGCAACGATTACCGATAGACAGGGCTCAAGTAGTATTCTGGATTTGGAGGGAGAAGTCCTCATTCACATGTCTTGCCGCCCAAAACGAACACAAAAAATACGAGGCGGTAAGAAAATAAATATAGATTACCTGCTTAGTTCTCAGCAGCCTTATATCGTCTCTACCAAGAAGGTAAAGGGCGGCGATATTGAGCAATTAGTTCCCGAATTATTCAACCACTCTTCTGTCTGTGACCCGGATGCCTAATATTTGATGGAAGGACGACTTTACTTGGTTACAAATCTAACTGCTAATTGATTAGATCTTGATCTATATTTAGAGTGTAAAAGCTATTTTTGAATAGATGCTAGTGTGACCGGTTTGGCATTGATAAGAAACAACCGGGTATTGTTACCTGAGCTTACATAAGCCAACGCTGCGTAGTGGTGTTGCCTGAAGATATTGTCAAAAATGTAAGGAAGATAACTAAAAGACCAGCTTAGTAGGTATTGTCATGTCGACAAATCGTTTAAAACTCGAAGTAAATGCGCTGAAGGAAGGCATGTTCGTCGCGGACTTGGATTGTCCGTGGCATGAAACGCCTTTTCCTCTACAGGGCTTTTATATTCGTATGGATGACGATGTAAAGGCTTTGAGCGAATACTGTAAATTTGTTTATGTTGACGTGAAGCGAGAAAAGGTCAAAACGGTTCATGCGAATCACGCTGTGCCTAGTTCTGAAAAAGGTAAAAAGGGTATCTCTGGAAGTTCCGAGAATAACCCCGAAATAGAACTCCCTCCCATTGTTGTCAAAGCTCCTCATCACTATGAAGCAAGCGTCTCCATTAACAAAGAAGTTGCCCGCGTAGAAAAGCTTCATCGTCATGTATACGATGCGATTGACCAGGTGTTTCTCACTGTCGAGCAAGGTGGTGATGTAAGCATTAAAGAAACCGAGTCAGTTGCTAAAGGTATGGTCGAAAGCGTTATTCGTAATCCCGATGCCCTGGTTTGGCTGTCTAAAATGAATGAAATAGATGCTTATAGTTATCAGCATTCGGTGAAATCCTCTATATGGGCTTTAGTTTTGGGGCGTCATATGGGCTTGAAGAAGGAGATGCTGGAAACCTTAGCTTTGGGTGTTTTATTGTCGCATATTGGTAAGGCTAGAGTTGCGCAAAAAGTACTTGATGCCTATCCGGACCTTGAGAGTAGCCAACTATCAGCCTATCAGCAATATGTTGAAAAGAGTGTCGAGTTACTAACTGAGATAGAAGGTTTACCTTCTGGCGTTGCATCAATTGTTGAATTTCACCAAGAAAGACACAATGGTACCGGTTACCCGAAAGGTGTGACGGGTGAGCGCATTCCTTTGTTAGCTAAGATTGCCGGTTTGGTTGATTATTATCAGGAGTTGATTACACCGCGTGATGACGAACTGGGTATGTCTCCTTATGATGCTGTTGCCCGTTTATACGAGCTGCGTAATATCGCTTTTCAGAAAGATCTTGTTGAGCGCTTCATTGAAGCGGTAGGCGTATACCCTACAGGTACCTTGGTTGAGCTAAGTTCTGAGGAAGTGGGTATTGTAACCGGGCATAATGAAGATCGCCGCTTACAACCGAAAGTAATGGTTGTACTCGATGCTCAGAAGCGAGCAATGAAGTGCGGTAAAGTGGTAGACCTAAAAGAGGTAAACCGCGATAGAAATGTTTTAAGCATTAAAGACAGTTTACCTAAGGGAGCTTACGACATAGATGAGCAGCGGTACCTGTTATCCGGTGCAACCTCTAAATGGAGTTGGCGACACTTGGCATCCTCATTCGCGTCTGGCTAATTTGTTATTCTCTTCTGGGCGAGCAAGCCTAATAAAACTTGATAAAAGGCAGTTTGATGATTCACACTGCCTTTTTTATTGGCTGAAAGAAGATAAGCGATGGCGAGAGTGTATTGTCAACGGTGCAATAGGCCTGAAAAAGTTTGCTTGTGTGCATCGATAAGCAAACAGAGCAACACAAGAACTCTGATTATTTTTCAGCACGATGACGAACAAAAGAAGCCGCTTTCGACTGTGCCATTAATCCAGCAGGGGTTATCTGGCGTAGAGGTGCTGAACGGCCTAAGATTTGACCGAGAAAAATGCTTCTCTTTGCTAGCAAAGCATGGCGCTTGCAGCCCTTTGCTGTTGTATCCTGAGTCGCTATCTGATGACGAAGAACATCTTGTATTAGATCTGAGCGATCTAGCTTCACCGCTTTTAAAGTCGCTACAACAATATGATTCGCTAGTTATCCTCGATGGCACCTGGAGGAATACCCGGGAGCTGGTTTTGGTGAATACTTGGCTGCAAAGTTTGCCGACACTCGCCCTGTTAAATGCCGGGAAAAGTCGCTATCGTATCCGCAAATCGACACATGAGTTTTCATTATCAACAATTGAAGCGGTCGCAAAAGTGCTGCCCCTATTGGATGAAAATATTGATAGCGAAACTTTGTTGAAGCCTTTTGAGAAAATGATTGATCAGCAGATTCAATATATGGGAGAAGAGGTCTTCCTGCGAAATTACCGATAGGATGCAGAACCCTTTCTTCGAGATAAGCGGATATTCATTCCTTGGTGACTTGAAATTCCTTTGCCTAACCCCAAGATAGAGCACTCCACTTTACCTCTCTACTTACAAGCAGGCACTAAACAAATCATGCAAAACGCTCTAGAGATTCGCGGCTTAAACAAAACTTATGGTAATGGTCATGTCGCTTTGCAGAATGTCAGTGTCAGTGTCGAGCAGGGTGACTTCTTCGCTTTATTGGGGCCTAACGGTGCGGGGAAATCAACGACACTTGGTATTGTTTCTTCCTTGGTTAATAAAAGTTCTGGAGAGGTCAAAATATTTGGCCACGACATCGATAAACAGTTGGTTAAGGCAAAGACCTGTTTAGGTGTGGTGCCTCAGGAGTTTAACTTCAACCAGTTCGAGAAGGTCCGTGATATCGTTATTACTCAGGCTGGTTATTATGGTATTCCCGTTTCAGAAGCTGAGGAAAGTTGTGATCATTATCTGAAGAAACTGGGCTTGTGGGATAAACGGAATGAACCATCCCGTATGCTCTCCGGGGGTATGAAGAGAAGGTTAATGATCGCCAGAGCTTTAGTGCATAAGCCTAAATTGCTCATTCTTGATGAGCCCACAGCGGGTGTAGATATCGAATTGCGACGCTCAATGTGGGAGTTTCTAAAGGAAATCAATGAGCAGGGTACGACAATTATCTTAACGACGCACTACCTGGAAGAGGCGGAAGCGCTATGCCGCAACATTGCGATTATTGATCAAGGGAAAATTCTGACAAATACCAGTAAGCAATCTTTATTACAGCAATTGCATCTGGAAACCTTTGTGCTAGAACTTGATAAACCCATGAGCACTGTTCCTTTGCTAGAGGGCTTTGAGGCAAGACTTAACGAAGAGGGCCTGCTAGAAGTTGATGTGCGCAGTGAGCAAAATATAAATGATCTTTTTTCCAAGTTGGACAGTTTGAGTATTCAGGTCAGGAGTATGCGTAACAAGGCAAACCGCTTAGAAGAGTTGTTTTTGGACTTGGTTGAGAACGCCAAAACGCAGGAGGAAGTGTAAGATGAATGCGCATCAGGTATGGGTCGCTTTCTTGACTATTGTGACCAAAGAGATTCGTCGCTTTACTCGTATATGGGTACAAACATTGTTGCCACCGGCGATAATGATGGCTTTGTACTTCGTCATCTTTGGCAACTTGATTGGCCCGAGAATTGGTGACATGGACGGTTTTGACTACATGGACTTTATTGTTCCCGGCTTAATCATGATGTCAGTGATTACTAACTCCTATGCTAACGTAGTGTCCTCTTTTTTTAGCATGAAGTTTCAACATAGCATTGAAGAAATTCTGGTCTCACCTGTACCTAACTGGGTAGTCTTGTCCGGTTATGTGATGGGCGGTGTTGGTCGCGGTATATCTGTTGGTCTGATCGTGACACTACTGTCGCTGGGTTTTACCGATTTACGTGTTGAAAATATCGCCGTAACGGCCAGCATTGTTATTCTGACGGCTATCCTGTTCTCGATAGGCGGTTTTATCAATGCGATTTATGCGACAAAATTCGATGACATATCGATAGTGCCAACGTTTATATTGACGCCACTTACTTACTTGGGGGGTGTTTTTTATAGTATCAGTTTGTTGCCTGAGTTCTGGCAGGGGGTCTCCCAAATTAACCCTATACTGTATATGGTTAACGCTTTTCGCTATGGTATTCTTGGTGTAAGTGATGTCGATATTGGTATTTCATATTTGATGATTTGCGGATTTATCGTAATAGGCTTTTCTTATGCGCTTTACTTATTGAATCGCGGAAAAGGCATAAGAGCGTAATATGATTTTGCCTCTAAGCTAATATATAAGAATCAGTACATAGCGTAGTTTTTTCACTTTCAGAACTTAGGAGTAAAAAGTGACGGATGCTCATCAAAGCCAATTAGGTAAAGGGACTGAATACGATCAAAGCTATTCACCCGAGATACTTTTTCCCTTAGACCGAAAACAAAATCGTGAAAGTCTGAACCTGAGTGCTGATATTCCTTTTCATGGTGAAGACCGCTGGACCTGTTACGAGCTGTCCTGGCTTAACTCAAAAGGTAAGCCTCAGGCAGCGATCGCGTACTTTAGCATTCCATGTGATTCGCCATACATGATTGAATCGAAGTCTTTTAAGCTTTATTTGAACTCTTTCAACCACCTTTCTTTCAAAGATGCTTCGGCTGTAGAGCGATTGTTAAGTAAAGACTTAAGTGCTGCGGCCGGTGGAATCGTTTCTGTAGAGGTTCTTGCATTAAAAGATACAAGACATCATGTGGCAGAGAATTTATGCCAGGGAAGTTCAGCAGAAGAGTCTTTATATGCTAGCGCAGAGTGTATTGATGAAATAGATGCGGAAGACTTTGAATATCAGCCGAACCCTGAGCTACTCAAAACGGTGCCAGGTGGGGTTGAGGTGAACGAGACGCTCTACTCTGACTTGCTTCGCTCGAATTGTCCTGTGACGGGGCAACCAGACTGGGGGACTGTATTTATTCATTACGCGGGGCAGCAGATAGATCGCGAGAGCTTACTAAAATATATTGTATCTTTTAGGCAGTGTCAGGACTTTCATGAGCATTGTGTCGAGCGAATCTTTATTGATTTACTGCAATATTGCCATTGTGATTCTTTAAGTGTTTATGCGCGCTACACTCGCCGAGGTGGCTTGGATATCAACCCCTACCGCGCAACAGCAGATCTTAAGGCGAGAACGGAGAGCCTGAGAACTCCAAGGCAGTAACGAGCGTTATTGTGTTAGCTGTCTTTTAGTTTCTCAGTTGCTTTTTCAAGGGCATGGACGATAGCGTCTTTATTAGTGTCGTCTATTTTTCCGGTATCCAGATACATCGCAAACCCTTCAGCTTCATGCTCTATGAAGCTCTGACCGGCACCGATATCGCGTCTAAGGTCAACGATTTGATAAATCGGAACGGGTCTAGCGAAGCCTTTAACGGTAATCTCTCCCTTATCACGACACATAACCTTATCTTTTATCAGAGAGAAAGTTTCGTAAGAAACCAGGATTTCGCCTGGCTCTGATAGTGCTTCCAAGCGAGAAGCCAAGTTAACTTCCTTGCCGATAATGGTGTAGTCCATGCGGTTTTCAGCGCCAAAATTTCCTACAGTGCTGAAGCCCGTACTGATCCCAATCCGAATTTGCAGTGGCGTCTTGATTCCTTGGCTCTTCCACTTTTGACGCAGTATCTTCATGTGCTTACGCATCTCAATTGCCATGGAAACACAAGCCATCGTATCTTCTTTAGCGCCACGACTGGTTGGGTCACCAAAGAAAATCATAATACTGTCGCCAATAAACTTATCGATTGTGCCGCCGTATTTTAAGGCGATTTGCGACATTTCGTTGAAGTAGTTGTTCAGCAGCTCGGTCAAACCTTCGGGTTCCATTTCTTCCGACAGCTCTGTAAAACCTTTGATGTCAGAGAAGAAGATAGATAGACGCTTGCGCTGTGTTTCCAGGCGCACGTCACGTTCGCCGGTAAAAATTGACTGCCAGACTTGTGGAGATAGGTATTTAGCAAGCTTGTGAGAAAGCGATATAGACTGCTCTCTTTGTGTCTGAATCTGGTGCTTGGCCTTATGTAAGGCTTCGGCTTGTTGGTGGGTATAGTAAGCAGTAACCGAGACATAGACTGTAGCGCTAATACCGGCCACTAGATCGACAATCATTGGTGCGTGAGGCGCGAAGTCAAGGCCGAATATCATGGAGGAAATAATGGTGGAGGTAAGTAAGATTAGGTTGCCTTTGAGCCAGGTCGACATACCTCCAACGACGATGAAGCTAAAACTCGCCATGAGAATATTGAATATGGTTGCCGTCGGGCTGAAGTCAATTAGTACAATAATGACACCGACCAAAGCGCCATCTATTAGTAGTGTGTTCTCACGTGCTGCAGCGCTTTGCTCTAGCTTTAAATGTCTAATAACAAAGTAAAGAAGGTGTGGCCATAACATGGCCGCAGGAATAAACCAGATCAAGTAGTCGTGGAAATGTCCTTCAAGAACACCGACCGCCATCGTGATACTAGACGTCAAATAAGCCAAAACCCTGCCGTTGTATGCGGGCATGACTGACGGTGGCGTATCTATTTTGTCGGTGGAGTGTTGTGTCGCCTTATTCTGTGTTGACGATTTTTTATTAGATATTTTCAATGGGATCATTTTTTCATACATCTCTGATAAGCAGCAAAGGTTATCAGTTCCCTTATATATAGACAAATTTTGCTTACACTGTTTTAATTTCGTTCTTGGGAAATAGCGCTTGCACTAAGGTTTCGTGATCTAAATGTGGTTATATCATTATGTTCACCTGAAAAGAATAGTGCAGGTTAGGTAGCTTATATTAAAGCAGGAGATACGCGGGTATGAATGAGCATAAAACAATTGATGAGGCGGGCTCTCATGCGGTGTTGGAAATATTGAAGTCCAGGGTTTCTCATCCTCGCTTGAGTGCTCCTGCCCCAAGCCCTGATCAAATGGAAACTGTTTTTCAAGCAGCGCTTAGGACGCCTGACCATAAATGCTTAAAGCCATGGCGATTTCTTGTGATCGAAGGGGACTCGTTACATCGTCTGGGTGATTTGTTTTGTCAGGCTGCTGAAGCGAATGAGGGAAAGCTTAGTGAAGCGCAAGAAAATAAATACCGCTCAATGCCGCTTCGGGCACCCAAGATCATCGTTGCTGTGTCCAAAAACATCGAACACCCTAAAGTACCTTTCGAAGAGCAGGTTGTGTCCTGCGGCGTTGCGGTGGGTTATATGTTGTTAGCGCTTCAGGCGCAGGGCTTTGGTGGTATTTGGCGTACCGGAGAAATGGCATTGAATGGCGACGTGAAGCAAGGCCTGGGTTTATCGCTCGAGGAGTCTATCGTGGGCTTCTTATATATTGGTACACCGCTTGCCGAAGCCAAAAAGTTAGCGCCTGTTGCTAGTAAGGATTACTTTGTCCCATGGTAGTGCTAGGCGATTTTCCTCTGACTATAAATTGGGTCAACCCAGGTGATATCTTCGCTTGTTCCCTCAAAAAACGGCAAATCTAAAAGGATAGGAATTGCCGATCTAAAAAACTTCATAAAACCATAAGTATTTGATTTTTAAGTATTAAAAAAATATTTATTGGTTGGCATCGCAATTGCTTTATCTAATCGTAGAAACTTTATGATGAAGCAAGTGGGAGTATCGATGTCGATTTCATTCAGCAATGCATTAGGAATTCACGAACAAGCGCTGGAGTTACGTGTTAACCGTGCTGAGGTGTTGGCTAATAACTTGGCTAATGCAGATACACCCGGATTTAAGGCAAGAGATATAGACTTCAAAGCGGTCCTGGGTAATGAAATGGCTAGCCAGGGAGGCGCAAAGTCTCTCGAGATGGCGACCACGAACGGACAGCACTTGCCTCATGCTAACTCGAGCGGAAGCAATGAGTTGCTTTATCGAACGCCCAGCCAGCCATCTGTTGACGGTAATACCGTTGATACCCAAGAAGAAATGGCAGAGTTTATGAAGAATACCTTGCAATACCAATCCAGCTTCCAGTTTTTGAATGGCAAGTTCAAGTCACTAACCAATGCGATTCGGGGTGAATAAATATGTCTCTTAGTCAGATTTTTGATATTGCCGGATCCGGCATGGCTGCTCAATCTATTCGCTTGAATACCACTGCTAGTAATATTGCTAATGCAGACAGTGCGGCAAGTAGTATTGATGAAGTATATCGCGCCCGAAAGCCCATCTTTTCGGCTGTCCAAGAAGATGCCATGCGCCAGGCAGTTGGTGGGGATTTCTTACAGCAGACGCCTGAGTCGGTAGGTGTTGAAGTAAAAGGGATTGTTGAAAGTGATGCACCTTTGGATATGCGTTACCAGCCTGACCACCCGTTGGCTGATGAGCAGGGATATGTGATGTACCCGAATGTAAATGTCGTTGAAGAGATGGCTGACATGCTTTCTGCTTCTCGAAGCTTTCAAACCAATATTGATGTAATGGATGCGGCAAAAACAATGATGCAGCGTTTGTTAACGCTAGGTCAGTAAGGGGCTAAATCTTATGACAGATATAAATACAACGGTGTCTTCTGCTGATGCTTTATCAGACTACCGCTATGAACCGACGACCAAAACACAAGGTTCGTCTGATCTAGGTCAGAATGAGTTTATGGAGTTGATGATTGCCCAGATGGAGAATCAAAGCCCGCTGGACCCTCAAGATAATGGTGAGTTCATTTCTCAGTTAGCAGAGTTTAGCTCTCTTGAAGAAATGCAGAAACTAAGTTCGCAAGTAGAAAGTTTTGCAACCCAGTATCAGTCTAGTCAGGCTTTGCAGGCTTCTGCAATGGTTGGGCGAACGGTTTTGGTGCCAGGTACTGAAGCTCCCATGGCGGCAGACGGAACAATTAGTGGATTGGTTGATCTTGAAGCCAGTACAGGTTCATTAAAGGTAAGTATCTTTAACGGTTCTGGTGAGTTGGTTAATCAGGTGGATATGGGGCAACAACTTGCCGGTTCTGTACCATTCTCGTGGGATGGAACAAATAGCAAGGGGGAGCAGATGCCCTATGACAATTACACGATCGCTGCTGAATCGAATCAAGGAGGAGATGTAAGTCAAATTACGACCTTGCTTTCCGCCAATGTGAGTAGCGTATCGATCGGGACTGGTGGTGCCATTTCGCTTAACTTAGCCGGTATGGGCGCTATTCCTTTAGAAGATGTTAGAGAGATTAACTAGGCATGAGTATGTGTCTGGCGTGCGAAATAATTGTAATCATTACGACAAAAAGAATCAGAAGAGAGGTGTAGTATGCCGTTTAACGTTGCATTAGGTGGGTTGAGAGCATCCTCCACGGACTTGGAAGTTACGGGTAATAACATTGCGAACGCGAGTACTGTTGGTTTTAAGCGTTCGCGTGCCGAGTTTGGTGATGTTTATTCCAATAGTTTTTTCGGCAGGGGGGCTACCTCAACGGGAGACGGTGTCGCAGTACAAAATATTCGACAGATGTTTGGTCAGGGTAACGTAAGCTTTACTGACAATAACCTGGACTTAGCAATTACCGGAAATGGCTTTTTCGTGCTTAGTGATCAGGGTGAGGCCAAATATTCGCGTGCTGGTCAGCTAGGTGTGGATAAAGATGGTTTCATGGTCAATAACACGGGTATGCGTGTCCAGGGCTTTCAGGCTGATGAAGGTGGGACGGTATCGGGAGTTCTGGGTGATCTGGTTGTTGATGCGAATGATCTGCCTCCATCAAGATCAACTAATGTCGAAGCAGCTTTGAATCTGGATTCTTCAGAAGAAGCTTTGACTCAGAGTGGCACAACGATTAACTCGAACGGTGCAACGGATGTTGGTGTAGCACAAGCAGGAATTGTGAATGGCTATGCGAGTCAGGATATCGAAGTGACCTTTCCGGATGGCACGTCGCAGACCATTACAACGACTGCGGAATCAACTGCCGGGGCAATTGCATCTCAGTTTTCGCTTTTAGAAGGTGTGGATGCGACTGCTAGTACCAGCTCTACAATAACCTTAGCTGGATATGATAATGCCTCAGGAAATATGAGTATTAGCTTAAACGGAATTAGTTTCCAGCCAGCCGGTGCAACAGATGCATTGCAATTGGCCGACTTGGGAACTCGTATTAACTCGTCTGCGTTGGTGGGGGTTACCGCCGTCATAGATAGTGCTACTGGTGATTTGCAGATTATTCAGGATCAAGGAGCTAACTTGGTATTCGGTTTTGCGGGTGTCTCGGGCGATAGTTTTGAGGTTCTTGGGAGTGATGCCGCGGCGACGCCGGTAGTGCTTGACCCTGATGCTGTTCCTGCCGTTTTGAATGCGACTGTAGGTGGTGGAGTTAGCATTGTACTTGACGAGGGGGTCGTTGCGACCAACTTAAGTGCCACAACGCCCGTCATTACCAACTTTACCGGTGCGCCTTTTGTTAATAACCAATTTTCACCAACGGATCCTGGTACCTATAACCACGCGACGTCAACGACTATTTTTGACAGTCTTGGTAACTCTCATGTTTTGACCATGTATTTCGTTAAGCAGCAGTCTTCGTTGTCGGGAGAAAATACCTGGCAAATGCATGTGCAGGTGGATAACCAGGATGTTGGAGATCCATTAATTGGAACAGATGCATCGCGAGCGACTTATAATTTGGTATTCCGCGATGACGGTACTTTAAATGAAACATTGTCAGATGATGTTTTGATTTCTAATTGGGACCCTTTAGATAGTCAAGGCAATCAAAATGGGGCGGCACGACCTTTGAATGTTGTGGATGGCGGGGTTTTGCCGATTCCTCAGCCGCCAACTAGCTCAAACTTTGAGGTAGATGTATCATCGTTTACTCAGTTTGGTAGCCCGTTTGCTGTAAATGACTTAAGTCAGAATGGTTATACCACAGGTCGATTAGTCGGTCTGGATGTCGATGAGTCGGGTGTCATTCTGTCTCGTTTCTCCAACGGTGAGTCTTTGGTTCTAGGGCAGGCAGCTTTGGCTAACTTCAATGACGTAGAAGGCTTATCACCTGATGGCGATAGTGTTTGGGTGCAGACTTTTGCTTCGGGTGACCCGATTGTCGGGGCGCCTGGTACGGCGTCTTTGGGTCTATTAACGGCCTCTGCAGTTGAGCAATCGAATGTTGATTTATCTGCTGAGCTGGTAAATCTGATTGTTGCGCAGCGTAACTATCAGGCCAACTCCAAGACCATTGAGACGGCCGATACAATCCAGCAAACTATCTTGAATATCTAGTACTGAATTTCGCTCATAGCCTTCCTTGTTTGGGTTGGCTAGATAATTGCAGAGCTTAGGCTAAGGCGTTTGCAGTGTCCGTTTCTTTGACGCTGCGTATTGTTTGATCCTAATGGTGAAGTAAATGGATAAAGCGTTATATATTGCAATGAGTGGTGCCAAGCAGAATATGCTGGCGCAGCGCGCTCATGCCAATAATTTGGCAAATATTAATACGACGGCGTTTAAAGAAGATTTCGCTCAGGCGCGTGCTATGCCGGTGTTTGGCGAGCATCATCCATCGAGAGCCTATGCCTTGACCGAAAGGCCGGGAACAAATTTTGAGGCGGGTCCCCTGAATCAAACCGGCAACCCTTTGGATGTTGCGGTAAAGGGTGATGGATGGATTGCGGTTCAGGCCGCAGATGGTTCGGAAGCCTATACCCGGGCAGGCGACCTGCAGGTAGATGTCAATGGGCAGCTAAGGGCTGGCATTGGTTTGCCTGTTTTGGGTAATGGTGGTCCAATTGTTTTGCCGCCTTCGGCAACTGTTGAGATTGGTGCTGACGGTACGGTTTCGGTTCTTCCTTTGGGTGGTGGAGCTGTTGGCTTAGCGGCGGTTGATCGAATTAAGCTAGTTAATCCCGACCCTGATATGATCGAAAAGAAAGAAGATGGTCTATTGCATATGAAGGGTGATGAGCCACCGGCAGTTGCTGACCCGAACATCAAACTGGAAACGGGGTTTCTGGAAGGTTCTAATGTAAATGCGGTATCGTCTTTAACAGATATCCTATCTCTATCGCGACAGTATGAGCTTCAAGTTAAATTAATGAGCCAGGCTGATCAAATTTCTCAACAAACGGCACGTTTGTTGCAGTTCTCCTAGTAAGACCTGAAAAACGTCATAAAAGCGGCACGTAGTTGCAGATTTATAGAGTGCTGATTTTTTGACTGCTTCGTTAGCGGTATTTGCTTACTAGCTTTAAATAAGGGGTATCACAGATAGCCCTTAAACGCTTCAGGTCTGATTGATTCGCAGTAGAATTTCAATTTGGGAGAAGCATCATGCATCCAGCTCTTTATGTCAGTAAAACCGGTCTAAGTGCA
The DNA here is from genome assembly GCF_001635675.1 of Oleiphilus sp. HI0061. NCBI lineage: Bacteria > Pseudomonadati > Pseudomonadota > Gammaproteobacteria > Oceanospirillales > Oleiphilaceae > Oleiphilus > Oleiphilus sp. HI0061. The sequence continues at coordinate 13,373 of NZ_LWFE01001178.1, forward strand.
CAAGATATGTCCTTGACCACGATTTCCAACAACTTGGCGAATGCTAGTACGGTTGGCTTTAAGCGTGATGAAGCGGTTTTTCAGGACCTGTTGTATCAGGTGAAAAGAGAGCCAGGTGGCTTGAACTCACAAAACTCTCAATTACCATCTGGTCTCCAGCTCGGTACGGGTGTCAGGATCGAAGGGACGACTAAGCAATTTACCCAAGGCTCCTTAGAAGTGACTGACCAGGCTCTCGATTTAGCCGTTAATGGTAGAGGCTTTTTCCAAGTTATATTGCCAGATGGCTCGACCAGTTATACCCGAGATGGGCAGTTCCAGGTTAACTCAGATGGCCAAGTCGTCACTGCTGGTGGCAACCTATTAGAACCCGCCATCACTATTCCACAGAATGCTTCTTCAGTGACGATCGGCGAAGATGGCATTGTATCGGTCAGTATTTCTGGTGAAACCACTGCACAGCAAGTTGGCCAGATTAATACGGTCGACTTTATTAATCCCCAAGGTTTGAAAGCGCTAGGGAATAACCTGTTTGCTGAAACTGAAGCCAGTGGTAACCCTCAAGGGGGCACGCCGGGCTTGGCAGGTTTTGGTGAGGTTAAGCAAGGCATGCTAGAGCAATCGAACGTAGATACGGTGCAAGAGCTGGTCAGCATGATTACTGTCCAGCGCGCCTATGAAATGAACTCAAAAGTTGTGTCTACGGCTGACCAGATGCTCCAGTACATTGGGCAGAACCTGTAATACGCGCTTAGTTGTTTGAGGGGAAGGTGATTATATGAGGCAGATTAATCAAGTATTCAAAGCAGTGCTAGGCCTGAGCTTGGTCGTGTTGACTAGTGCATGCAGCATCATGACTCGTGAGCACCCTTTGCCCAATGACCCGGCTTACGCTCCTGTACCTTCGAGTGCGCTGAAATCAGGTGAAATGGTGACGGGGTCGATCTATCAGGTTAACCGAAACTTTAGTATGTATGGTGATCAGGTTGCCTTAAACGTTGGTGATATTCTGACGGTTACCTTGCAAGAAAACACCAGTTCATCCAAGTCAGCAGATACCAGCTATGACAAAGATGATGAAGTGACTTTTAATGAGGCAACCATTCTAGGCAATGTTATTCAAAAACATGGTTTGAGCCTTTTGACTAATCCTAGCTTAGAGCGAGCGTTTGATGGTAAGGCATCTAGTGATCAGAGCAATAGCTTGAGCGGTAGTATTTCAGTCACAGTTTCAGAAGTTTTGCCAAATGGCATTCTTCGAATTCAGGGAGAGAAGTGGCTGCGCTTGAACCAGGGAGATGAATATATTCGTTTAACCGGTTTGGTGAGGCCGCAAGATATTGGCACAGATAATACGATCCCGTCTTCTAAGGTTGCTGATGCTCGTATTGCCTATGGTGGAACAGGAGATTTTGATGATGTTAATCGTCAAGGCTGGTTGTCCCGATTCTTCAACAGTGAATGGTGGTTCATGTGATGTCTTATAGTGTAAAGGCTTCTTACAAAGCTACTGCAGCGGGTATCGCTTCTTTAGTTAGCTCGTTCTGCCGCTCCAGTTTATTGTTGCTGGGTTTTGCTTTGGTTAGTTTTGACGTTAGCGCGGATCGTTTAAAAGATATTGCCAATGTACAGGGGGTTCGTTCGAATCAGCTGGTTGGTTATGGTTTGGTTGTCGGTTTAAGTGGTACAGGAGATAACACGCCTTTTACTAGCCAGACCTTCCGCAACATGATGAATAAATTTGGTATCACCATTCCTGAAGGTGTGGATCCGAAGTCAAAGAATGTAGCAGCGGTTTCAATTCATGCAGAGCTTCCGCCTTTCGCTAAACCTGGGCACAAGATTGATATCACAGCCTCATCGTTAGGAGACTCCAAGAGCCTTAGAGGTGGTAGCTTATTGATGACTCCGTTAAAGGGCGCAGATGGGCGCGTTTATGCGCTTGCTCAAGGCAGCCTTGTCGTCGGTGGTTTTGGTGCTGAAGGTGCCGATGGCTCCTCTATTCAGGTTAACGTTCCGAGTGTGGGACGGATTCCTAATGGCGCGACGGTTGAACGAGCCATCGCATCTCCTTTTCATCGTGGCGACACATTAACCTTTGATTTACATCGCCCGGACTTCACAACGGCGATGAATTTAACCAAGAAGATTAATGACTTGCTAGGGCCTAATACAGCTTACGCCAGCGATGCAGCTTCGATTACCGTCAAAGCCCCTCGCGATGCATCTCAGCGAGTTAGCTTTTTGTCGATGCTCGAAAATATGAATGTTGAAACAGGGGAAGAAGCGGCGAGAGTGATTATTAACTCTCGTACCGGCACCATCGTTGTCGGTCAGAACGTTAAGGTGCTTCCAGCTGCGGTTACCCACGGAAGTCTTTCGGTAACAATTACTGAAGACCCTGCAGTCAGTCAACCAAATCCGCTTGGAGGTGGTCAGACGGTTGTCGTACCACGCTCCGATGTTGATGCAGAACAAGAACCTAGTCGAATGTTTCAGTTTGGCCCTGCAGCGACGCTGAGCCAGATTGTTCAAGCGGTTAATCAAGTTGGTGCTGCGCCAGGAGATATCATGGCTGTACTCGAAGCCTTGAAGCAGGCTGGTGCCTTAAAAGCAGATTTAATTGTTATATAGAAAGAAATATAAGCAAAGCCATGTGGAACCTTAGAGGTTAGTGATGAATAGCGCACTGATGAGTCAGATAAATAATCCGATGATGATGGCGACTGATAATATAGGGAATCAGTTGCAGAACAGTGCTGCCCGTTTTAATAAGCATACCCAGGGCTTAAATGACTATAACAATCTCAATGCTCTGCAGTCTCTTAAGCATCAATCCAAGACAGATAGAGACGGCGCCCTAGATGCTGCCGCCAAACACTTTGAATCGATATTCGTCTCGATGATGATTAAAAGTATGCGCGATGCTAATAAGGTATTTTCTGAAGGAAACCTATTGCAAAGCAACCAATCAGACTTTTATCAGCAGATGTTTGATAGCCAGATGGCAGTAAGCTTATCAACTGGTAAAGGTATTGGTCTGGCTGAAGTGATCAAGCGACAAATGTCAAAAGGCGTAGGTGGTGAAGAGTCAGATTTAAGTTCCTATCCATTAACCTCTCAAGACAAATCTTTTTCTCTGAAAGACTATGCGCGCCAGCCATTTGTTAGCGCAGAGAAAATTGCAAAGATTGAAACGGCAATGAATCAAATTGATCAGACGATTGCTAGCCTGGACTCAGATAAAGTTGCTGAATCAAGTAAGTTAGACTTCAGTTCTCCCGATCAATTTATCGCTTCTCTTTATCCCTATGCTAAACAGGCAGAGCAAGAAACAGGTATTGATGCTCGTCTAATGTTGGCTCAGTCAGCACTGGAAACTGGTTGGGGTAAACGAGAGATCTTAAATTCTGATGGTAGTCCTAGCCATAATTTATTTGGTATTAAGGCGCAAACAGGATGGACGGGTGACAGCACAAATATAACGACGACTGAATATCGAAATGGTGTCGCAGTGAAGGAGCGCGCAGACTTTAGGTCTTATTCGGGTTACCAGGAAAGCTTTTCAGATTATGCGCGTTTTTTGAGTACTAATGCCCGATATGAGCAAGCGCTCGAGAAAGCGGGTGATCCGTATGACTTTGCACACGAGCTACAAGATGCCGGCTATGCAACCGACCCAGACTATGCCAACAAGATTAATCGTATTATTGATCGTTATATGAATATTGATGAACTTTCTAGTCTGGACCTTGGCTCTACCGCAAGCAAATTAGGAATTGGAGGCTGATATGCCAGATCTAATCGGTATTGGCCTTTCAGGTCTACAAGCTCATCAGACAGCCTTATCGGTCACGGGTAATAATGTTTCTAATACCAATACACCTGGCTACAGTCGTCAGGAGGCCGTGTTTGTAGATAATAAATCTATTCTTACTGGTAGTGGTTACACTGGTCAGGGCGCGAATATTGCCACGATTCGTAGAAATGCAGAGGATTTTATTAGCGAGCAGGTTCGTGCCGATACAACCGTTTATCATGAACGTGATGCAGTGCTTACTCAAGCAGAGTCGATCGATAACTTGCTTGCCAGCACGACAACTGGTTTGACGCCTGCTATGACTGCTTTCTTCCAAGCCTTCCAAGGTGGCGCTGATGACCCAACCTCTATCCCTCAGCGACAGTTATTATTGACGCAAACCGAAGGTTTGGTTTCCAGGTTTCATGCATTGGACAATCGACTTAATTCTCAGATGGAAAATATTGACGTAGAGCTGGCGGCCTCGGTTGCTGCGATCAATAGTTTGTCTCAAGGTTTGGCCGAATTGAATCAGTCTATTGCTGTTGCAATTGGTGCAGGGCAGGGTGATTTACCCAACAATTTATTAGATGCTCGGGATGAAGCTTTACGAGAGCTATCTGAATACGTAAACGTAGCAGTTTTTCCTACAGGAGCAGATGGTCAGGTCAACGTATTTGTGGGAAATGGTCAGCCTCTTGTTTTAGGAAGCTCTTCAAATCAGTTGGATGTGACTTTAAACCCTAGTGACACTGAACGAAAAGAAATTGTTATGCAGGTTAATGGTCGCTCTCAGATAATTAGTAATGAGCTGACCGGCGGAAAAGTAGGTGGGCTTCTAGACTTTAGAGACAATGAACTTACAACAGCAGTTAATAGTCTCGGTCGTATAGCTATGGTTTTGTCAGACACCGTCAACAAGCAGCATGGCTTGGGTATGGATCTGGAAGATAATTTAGGCGGCCTATTCTTTAGGGATGTTAATGAGGAAGTGTTGGCACGAAGCCGCGTTCTGGGAAATAGTACCAATGCTGAACCTCAAGATCATAGTATGCAGGTTAACATCATTGATGCGACCGAGTTGACAACCAACGATTACGACCTGAAATTTGAAGGTCCATCGAGCAACGATTATACCCTGTTCATCGCAGGTACAAATAATGTTGTGACCAAAGGGATACTACCTGGAATTTTTCCGGCTAGTGTTGAAGTCGATGGTTTTCAGCTGCAGTTTAATTCCGGCACTTTCAAGGTTGGTGATCGTTTTGTTATTAAACCCACAAAAAATGGTGCAGAGGATATAGGCGCAGAAATTGACAGGGTTGAAGCGATTTCTTTCGCCGCCCCAGTTCGTGCGGATGCTAACCTGGGTAATACCGGTAATGCGAATATTAGCCTTGGGACCATGCTTGATGTAGAGAGCCCACTGACTAACGCAACCTTGCCTATCTTTGCTACCGAAGGGCAGTTGTCTCCACCCTTGGAAATTGAGTTTATTACTGACACCCGATTTCAAGTATTGAATGTGTCTGATCCGGCTAATCCGATACCGCTTACGCCAGCGATGAATAACCTATTGTACAACCCTGGTATTACCAATACGATTTTCACCTCTGACCCAGGAGAAATGCGAGTTTCGGCATTGGGAAGCGATACCTTTCAGGTTGGAACGCCAGCGGCGAGTACTGGCACTTTGGTTAATGGTTTTGGTGCTCAAAACCTAACTATCTTGAAGCGTGATACTGAGACGGGTGTCGTTAACTCTCAGGTTCTGGGAATAACGGCGAACAGTTCTGCAAAGGAAATTGCTGATAGCTTACAGGCTGTTCAAGGGATTCAGGCAAATGCTTATACCCAGGTTCGTTTGGATAATTTCGTTGATGCGGCCAATGGTACAGACCTTGGCTTCGTCATCAATGGTGAAACCATTACCATTCCGGCAGGTAGTATTTCCACTCAAGATGACCTGGCTAGTTTGATTAATGAAAACACGACTTTGCAGGATTTGGATATCTATGCGATCAGTGATGGCAATGACGTCGAAATTCATGCCAGTAATGGTATTGATATCGTCGTGTCGGTGACTGGTGCGGCAGGTGACAGTGTTAATGTTAGTGCTGTGGACCCTTATAACCCGGGCGCATTTTCCGCAGATACAGAAACAGTGGTAGCTGGAAATGGTGTCTCTGTCGGTGGCGCAGTTGATGTAACACTTGCGGATGGCATCAGTTTTACCTCTGACGTCGATAGCGTTTTTGAACGGGCATCTGTAGGTCAGTCAACCTACCTCGGGTTTCAGTTCGAGATTAAAGGCCAAGCAGAGGCAGGTGATAGCTTCAGAATAGATTACAACACTGGTGGTGTTTCTGATAACCGCAATGCTTTAGCCATGGCTGGTTTGGAAAGTGCAGGAACGGTTCAGGGTGGTGTGATTAGCTATGGCGAAGCTTATTCACAGATTATTGAAGAAATTGGCACAGTAACCAATCGGGCACGTTTGGAAGCTGATTCAGCGAAAGCCTTACTGGTTCAGTCTGAAAACAATAGAGAGTCTATCTCTGGTGTTAACCTGGATGAAGAAGCGGGTAAGCTGGTGCAGTTTCAGTCTGCTTATAACGCATCGGCACAAGTTGTATCGGTTGCCAGAGAGCTTTTTGATACGCTATTGAATGCCTTTAGATAGAGTTTAATTGAAGATAGAGTTGGGAAAAACAGGGGTGGTTTAAGTACCATCAAGTGACGCTTATGAGAATATCAACGCAGCAGCTTTTTAACCGTGGTCTGGAAGCGATTCAGGATGTTCAGTCTGATCAGCAAAAGACACAGTTACAAATATCGACGGGCAAGAAAGTCTTAACGCCTGCGGATGACCCGGTTGCTTCAACTCGAATTTTGGAGCTGAATCAGGAACTGGAGCTAAACTCTCAGTTTCAACGGAATATTGAACTGGCTCGTGGTCATTTAAACTTGCAAGACGACTTACTTGGTAGTATCAACTCAGTTGTCCAGCGTATTCGTGAATTGACGGTGACCGCAGGGAACGGTGTTCTAAACAAAAGTGATTTATCGGCGATTTCAACCGAGGTGAAGGAACGCTTGTCGCAACTTGCGGGTTTGATGAACTCACAAGATGCCAGCGGTGAATATTTATTTAGTGGCTTTCAGGGTGGTACGGAGCCCTTTCAGCAGAATGTTTCGGGTACTTACGTTTATCAAGGAGATGAGGGGAGACGTTTTGTTCAGGTCGAGCCAAATGTTACAATTGCTTCATCTGAAAATGGCAAACAAATATTTCAAGATATTGCTGTTGATAAAAATACCTTCTATACCGCTGCAAACCCTCATAACCAAGCTGTACCAGAAGCCAGAATCACGACGGGGCAAGTGATAGATCAAGAGCTTTATGACCAGTTTTATCCTGGTGATATGATAGTGACTTTCACCTCGCCTTCAGAGTTTAACGTGACTGACAAAGCGACGGGTAGATCTTATCTGGCCAATCAGGCTTATTCACAGAATGATCCGATTGTCGTCAATGGCGTTCAATTTGAGATAACCGGCACGCCTACTGCGGGTGATAGCTTCTTTATCGAATCAACTGAAAAGCAGGGCGTTCTGTCAACGATTGAGAAGTTTATCTATACCTTGGATAACTTTACTGCCACAGAAGAAGGTCGAGCGACTTTTGATGCGAACCTGGAAAGTGCCTTGATAAACCTGGATAGCGCTGAAACCTCTATTCTAGAAGCTCGAAGCCAGATTGGTGCACGTCTGAACACTGTTGAAACAACAGAGGAACAGCTTAAGGATGTGGAGCTTCTAACAGAGCAAACTCTGAGCGACCTAGAATCGGTTGACTATGCGGAAGCCGTCAGTTTGTTGTCCTTACAGCAGTTCACTTTGGAAGCTGCCTACTCCTCTTATTCTCAGGTGTCTTCACTTTCCTTATTTGATCGCTTATAAAGCGGTGGCTTTTAAGCTTTCTTCTTTGGCGCTCTGCTCCAGATGAGCGATGCAAGCCTGTAGGGTTCGGCTTACCTGAGTTTGGTCCCTAATCATGGCCAGTTTTGGCCAGGTGCAGCGTTCACCCATTTTCAAGATATAGTCTCTTTCTGAAGGGCTAGGGTTCTTCATGAACTTGGTATACCAGGAAGGCGGAAATTCAGGGTGGATATTGATGTCGCCCAAATAGTCCTGATCAAGCATCAAGGAAGCGTGATTTAGCCAAGAACTCCAAGCCTGAGAGTGAAACCGACGCTTCCCCAACTTAAGTAGAGCCTTTCCTTGAGAAAAGCTACTGCTGACCAATAGGTCGGCAAGGAAGGCTGCAAGACCATCATCCTGACGTTGAGAGACAAAAGGCACAATATGTGGGTTGGCCTGGCTGACTATAAAGTAGTTTGCATTGTGAAGCCGGCTCATTCTTTGCCTCGGAATATCGGTAGCAAAAGAGCCGTCATACCAGCGTTCACCTTTTAGATAGGCCTGCTTTTCCCCAAGGGCGTTCTTCTCATAGAGCTGGCAGGGAGGAAACAAACCAGGGACAGAGCATGATGCTTGTGCTGCGGATGCGACAAAAACACTTGGTGCAGTTTGGTAGTTCAGAATTCTTGGTTTTTGGCCTGTTCGGGCGGGTGAAATTGTAATGCTTACGTTTCGGCCAGTTTTTTTAAATGCTTCTTCAAAAGTCATTAAGCCGACGTTGTGTTCAACGCAGCGGCGTAGTTGTTCCGGGTCGAGTAATGACTGTTGTTGCAAAATACCTTTAAGCGGTAAACGCTTCAAAGGGCTGTAGTTACTTTCTTCGGGCTTATTAAGAAGAGTGAGTACTTCCTTATCTGTGTGGGTCGCTAGCATGCCTGCCGTGATTGCTCCCATACTGCTACCAGATATGATGGAGGGGAGGAGCTGATGTTTGATAAGCGTTGCGACCACGCCTATATGGTAAATACCGAAGGTACCACCGCCACTTAACATTAAGGCTGGGCGACCAAAATTATGCTCGGCCTGTTTGAATTGGGCAAGTTTGTCTTTTGTCGAGATGCTATCGATCTCAGATTCGCAGAGTGTCTTTAACGCTTTATTGATCAGCATTAAGTAATTGCGAATGAGGGTCTTTGTTCCCGTGTAGGCGGGTTGATAGAGCTTAGGCTTACTGAGTTCCGCGGTGGTTCGATACAGGCTTTCCTGAATATAGGGAATCAGCTTCAAATAATCTTTTTTTTCTAGCAGTTCAGAGATTGTTTGATAATGTTCCTGCAGTACTTTGTATGGGTAGTGCTTGGAGGCAGGCTTTTTTTGCCAGTCATAACTACCGTTAAGCTTATCGGCTTTCGAGGCGGCTGTGAGCCATTGCTCATAAGTTTGTGCCTCATCCATAGTTTGCTGCAATTTGTTTGTATCGGACATCTTGTGTTTGCGCTTGTAAGCTAAAAAAATATATTTGCTGATCGCATAATCATTGTCAAACGCTTATTCCTGAGCATTGATGTAAATCAATAGGCTTTTATCGCTGATAGTTTAGGGGTAGGATGCTTGTGAATAATACTCATTAATAGGGAGAGACTCGTGTCTGATATCTATCAGTTCAGTGCTAATAATATTAAAGGAGAGGAAGTTCCTCTTAAAGCGTATCAGGGAAAGTTGCTGATAATCGTCAATACGGCAAGTAAATGCGGATTTACGCCTCAGTTCAAGGGGCTTGAGGAGCTGTATTTGGAGTATAGCGAGAAAGGGCTAGAGATCTTAGGCTTTCCATGCAATCAGTTTCTAAAGCAAGACCCAGGAACAGATAGTGAGATTAGCGAGTTTTGTTCTTTGAACTATGGGGTTACGTTTCCAATGTTCTCCAAAATAGAAGTAAACGGCGATAATACTCATCCCTTGTATAAATACTTAAAATCAGAAGCGAAGGGCTTGATGGGCTCTGAAAAGATAAAATGGAACTTCACCAAGTTTTTGGTCGATCAACAGGGCAAGGTTGTTAAACGCTATGCGCCCAATACCGAGCCGAAAGACCTGGTGAAAGATATCGACGCAGCGTTGGCGCCTTAGCCTAGTAGTTTTTTTATCGCAGGAAGTAGGCGATCTTTGGTAATAGGTTTGATAATCCAGCCATTCGCGCCTGCTGCTCTGCCAGCAGCTTTTTTCTCGGCTTTATTTTCGGTGCTAACAATGAGTACGGGAACTCCCTTGTAAGCGGGGAGTGCTCTAATAGCCGCGGTGAGTTGTATACCATCGAGTTTCGGCATATATAAGTCACTCAGTACCAGGTCAAATCGTTCTGCTTTGGCTGCATTTAAAGCCGCTTCGCCATCAACCGCCAGCGTTAGCTCGTGTGGCTCGTCTTGTAGAATGACTTTAAACATGTTGCGCATTACTAATTGATCATCGGCGATCAGGATTCTGGCCATATGCTTGTTGTTCCTACACGTTAAGGAATGAGAGACTTTTGCTTCACTTTAGTATAGCTAAATGTGCTGGAATATCTTGCTCCTCAGGTATTACTTGCTAAGTTTCTGATGCGTATCACTTAAGGGGCAATTTGTTGGGTGATAGTTTCTATATGTGCGAGCAAAGCATTATAAAAATCTCGCTTAAAAACATCTAAAGGAGGGGACTCTATAACCTCGGCAATTGCGCCGACAGGGTGAGTCATATGCCAAACGCCAATCAATGCTTGCTGAACTTGCATAAGCAAGGTGAGCGCTTG
>NZ_LWFE01001179.1:0-7933 GCF_001635675.1 Oleiphilus sp. HI0061
TAAACATGGCATTACCGTCATCTGAGCCAAGAGTTTCGTAACCCAGCTTAGCGGTAAAGCCTGAAACATTTACACCTGCTTCAAGGTTAAGATAATTCGTTTCATGCTCATTATCATCGTCAGTAGTTTGTTGGGCAAATTCAGCGGTATAAAGGACAGTAAGGTCGTCACTTGCTTTCACTTTACCGTTTGCTCGGATACCGAAAGTGTCATGAATATCTTTCAGGTCCAAGAAGTAAGCGCTTAAGCCCAAGCCGTCAATACTCTTGTTGTTTACGTAGTAAACTTGATGGTCGTTGCCGTCGATATCGCCTCCGGTAAAGGTGTTTACGTTATAAACATTAGAGAATATCAATGTTGTGTCTGGTAGTGCTGTGTTAACTAGGGTAAAAGCATCATAAGTTTGTTCGTTTTGTCTCCAGCCCACGCCGCCTAGCATACGCTGGCCATCTAGGTTGATGCGCTGGCGACCGTAGCGAACGAGCGTATCAGCTGGCGCAGCAAAATCGATATATGCCTGGTTAATTTCAGTATACGTAGCATCGAGCACTACTGCTTCTTCATCTGGATCAGCTCCACTGTCGCTGTAGTTGTCTTCACCGACAACACTGTTGTTATCCATTTCTAGCGTAGTGGATACGCCATTGTATGAAAGCGTCTTGTAGGTTAAACGTGTTTTCACTGTGGATGCTAAAGCTTCACGGTTGGTGAAATCATCTACATATTCAAAACGATAACGTAGCGCAAGGGATGCATCGCCGCCCGCAATCGCGGCAGTAATTGAGTCTGCCTCTTCTGCTGCAAACGTTGGAGCTGCTGCAGAGAGTCCGAGAGCGATCATCGAGATTGATAGACTTAAAGCGTTCTTCATAAGCGATATCCTAATTGATATAAGTTCTAAAAGACTCCTTGCTCTTGTGTCTTAAATTTGCAAGGGATGTGACCTATTTAACGCTTTTGGTTTTGGGGGGGCAATCGGATAAAGGGAGTAAGGGGCTATACCTCCTGATGGGTAAGTCTGGAGGTATAGTGTTTTAAGATGAACTCGAAGTTTTAGTTTAAGTATTTGAAAATCTAAGAGTTATCTCTTTTTTCTCGATCAAGACATGCAGCGAAATCAATGCCTTTTAGCTGGGGTACAAAGTTGCAAGGGCCTTGACGGCTGTCAATTTGTGAGTCGATTATATTATCCCAGGCAGTGCGGCAGGCATTGGTGCTACCTGGTAGGCAGAATAGTAAGGTCTTGTTTGCCATGCCCGCTAGTGCTCTAGACTGGACGGTTGAGGTGCCAATTTGCTCAAGAGATATTTGTCGGAAAAGCTCGCCGAAACCATCGACGACCTTATCAAGCAAAGGGGTAACGGCTTCAGGGGTGCTATCTCGGCTAGTAAAGCCTGTACCACCGGTAATGATAATAACTTGGGTGTCATCACTCGCAATCCATGTCGAGAGCGCAGCGCGAATTTTATATATGTCGTCAATGACAATCTTTTTGTCTGCGAGCTTGTGCCCAGCCGAGTTTAACTTTTCTACCAGAAGTTGGCCTGATGTGTCATTGTCTTCAGTGCGAGTGTCTGAAACCGTTAATACGGCAATGTTTAAAGGGATGGTTTCTTGGCTGACGTTGTGACCCATAGGGATATCTCTCTTGTATAAGCAATGTAGTAATAAAGTTTAAAGATGATGCTTAATCATCATCTAGGAAGTTATGACTGGTGGCATGTTGCACGCGCTGGTTAAAGCGATCAGTCTTGATAGCAAGGAACATGACAGTCATACAGCAAGCGAGCACACCATATAAAACCATGAAGCATGCGCTATGGATGCCGATCCAGTCAACGGCTAGGCCAAAAGCGATAGGGAGTGTGCAGCCGCCTAAGGCGCCAATTGCAGCCACTAAGCCACCAACAAGCCCCATTTGCTGAGGGTAGTATTCATGAATTGTCTTATACACACTTGCTCGCCCAAAGCCCTGGGCTATACCGATAATAAATATCAATGTACTGAAGAACCAGACGTTAATTTCGATAGCCAGTTCTACATCTTGATGCACGCCATGTATGGTCATCGTGGTCGGCGGATAGCACAAGAAGAACAAGCAAACTAAGCATATCCAGAATACTGCCCAGTTAACGGTGCGACCACCATAGCGGTCTGCAAACCAGCCTCCTAATGCTCGAACCATGCCAGAGGTGGCAACAAAGAAAAGCGTAAAGGCCATCGCTTGGCTATAGCTGAGTTTATAAGCGGAAGCATAATACTGTGGGAGCCAGAGGATTAGCGCTAAAAAGCTACCGAAGACAAAGTAGTAATATAGACCGAAGCGCCAAATCTGGATGGATTTAAGTGCTTGTAGGGTGCTAAGTTCGGCTTGAAGTTTTGTCGGGGTATAGGGGCGGGTAGGTGCTATTAGCCAGAACAGAAAAGCCATAATGAGTAAACCAACCCCATAGATAGGACCAATGCTGTCCCAACCCCAGTTCGCAACAATAATTGGGGCAAGTGCAAGGGTAATGGCTGAGCCGGTGTTACCTGCACCAAATATACCCATGGCAGTGCCTTGTCGGTTACTTTCAAACCAGTCGGTGATATAACGAATGCCGATGGTAAAAGATGTGCCACTAATACCGATCCACAAGCCAAGTAATAGGTAGCCTTCCAGAGTCTCGATGTGAGGCAGGATGAATAGTGGCGGTGTGCTAAGAAGCATTTGTAGGGTGAATAGGCTCTTGGGGTTGTAGCGCTCGCTAAGCCAGCCAGCAGGAATACGCCCTAGTGCACCGGTTAGAACCGGGGCCGAAAAGAATAATCCTAACTGTGTTGCGCTTAGGCTTAAGCTGTTTTGAAGTTCAAGCCCCAAAACGGCATAGAGTGTCCATACCGAAAAATTAGCAGCAAATGCTATGGTGGCAATGGTTAAGGCTCTGGCTGCGCCAGGGATCTCAAAATTCATTATGACGCTCTGATCGAAGGCTGTTTAACTCGGTTTATCCTCAAAGGTATTGTTGGTACAGAGGAGCTCGTTTATCTATTAAAGTGATTGATACCTATTAAATCAAAAAAACCTTGTGCATGTTTGTTCTAACCCTTTTGAGTTAGGGGGTATGAGTCGCCTACCTATAAGTGAGTAGGCTTTGTGATGCCTGCTGGCTTTGTGGCAAGGGAGTAAAAAATAAAGTAGGTATATGCGCTGTGCCGGGGCATTCTCAGGCCCTGCCTTACTTGACTCATATCAAGTAGGAAACCCTACACACGAAGCAGAATAGCGTCATACCCCTTTTTTGTATAGGAGGCTTTATGTCCACTGATCTTAAAATAAACCTGTTCGCTTTTGGCGACCCCAAGATTAAAACACTCCACTTTACGTGGTTTGCTTTTTTCTTAACCTTCATGGTTTGGTTTAACCATGCTCCGCTTTTGGTGTTTATGAAAGAAGCGTTTGATATGTCGAGTCAGCAGGTCAAAGCCCTGATGATTCTGAACGTTGCGCTAACAATTCCAGCACGTATCGTCATCGGTATTTTGGTGGATAAACTAGGGCCCAGAAAGGTTTATAGTACTTTACTTGTACTGGCAGGCGTCGTGTGTATAGCATTCGCACTGGCTCAATCTTATGAGCAGCTCGCAATGATGCGCTTTTTAATGGGCTTTGTTGGTGCCGGGTTTGTAATCGGTATCCGCATGGTTGGCGAATGGTTTCCTCATAAGTCTGTCGGTATCGCAGAAGGTATCTACGGTGGTTGGGGTAACTTTGGCTCAGCTGCATCGGCTATGCTATTGCCTACGCTGGCAATGATGTACGGTGGAGAAGATGGCTGGAGATATGCATTAGGTACAACAGGTATTGTTGCTAGTATCTATGGCCTTATTTACTATCAGGTAGTACGTGATACGCCAAAAGGTTCAACCTACTTTAAGCCTAAGAAAGCAGGTGGTTTGGAAGTAACAAGCTGGGGTGACTTTTACCTATACTTGTTCATGAATATTCCAATGTATGCAGCCTTAGCTGTGTTGGCTTGGAAACTATCTCCAACGGGTGTTGCTCTCTTAAGTCAGACTGCTGTTTACGTTATTTGGGCGGGTTTGGTCGCTCTATATGTTTTCCAAACTTACTCTATCTGGAATGTAAATAAAGAAAATCTGACAAACGGTGTCCAAGAGCTTGATAAGTACCACTTTAAGCAAGTTGCGATTCTAGACTGGTCTTACTTCGTTACCTTCGGTTCAGAACTAGCGGTTGTATCAATGTTGCCTCTATTCTTCTTGGAAACTTTTGAAAGTCTTGATCCTGTCAAAGCGGGCCTATTGGCTTCAGGCTTTGCCTTCATGAACTTGGTTGCACGTCCAACTGGCGGTTGGTTCTCTGATCACATTGGTCGTCGTAAAGCTCTAATGTTCTTGATTGGTGGTTTGGCATGTGGCTACTTTGTATTGAGCCAGGTTGATTCATCTTGGTGGATCCCCGCTGCTGTGATTGCAACCATGTGCTGTTCGTTCTTTGTTCAGGCTGGTGAAGGTGCGGTATTTGCGGTAGTTCCACTGATCAAACGTCGTATGACAGGTCAGATTGCAGGTATGGCCGGAGCGTATGGTAACGTCGGTGCAGTAACTTACCTAACTGTTTTGAGCTTTGTAGATTACAGTACTTTCTTCTTGGTGATCGGTTGTTCTGCACTGATTGTATTCTTCATTGCTGCAATGATGGATGAGCCAAAAGGACAGATCTCTGAAGTACTGCCAGATGGCACAGTTCATATGATTGATGTTGGCTAGTTAGAAACTTGCTAGTCTAGAGTGCCTGCTGGTGGCTTATTTCATCGGCGGGCATTTTTGCGTTAAGGTAACGCTATAGCACTAAACTCAGGATTTCTCGATGGCCCAGATTCTTAAGATTGATGCTGCATTTTCAACAGACGCCGGTATAAAACCGATCAATGAAGACTCGGCTGGCGTCAAGGTTCCAGAAGATAGCTATCTGCTTAACAATAAAGGTTGTGCACTCGTCGTTGCCGACGGTGTTTCATCAGCTGAAGCGGGGCGCGAAGCAAGCCATACGGCTGTTGAACGTTTTATTGAGGAATATTTCCAGACGCCTGACACCTGGTCAGTCAGTAAGTGCGGAGAGCAGATTCTATCAACGATTAACCTCAAGCTTTTTCGTAAGAGTCACGAGTTCTCGTCTGATACTAAAGGTTACTTATCTACATTCAGCTCCATCGTCATCAAAGGTCGTACCGCGCACTTTTTTCATGTTGGCGATAGTCGAATATTTTTGCTGAGAGAAGGCGAATTCGCCCAATGTACTACTGATCATGTCGCTTCTTTAGGCGGCGGTAAAACTTTTCTTACTCGCGCCATCGGTATGGATAATCGCTTGCACCTCGATTATGGGCGAATTCCTCTTGAAGCCGGTGATCGCTTATTGCTGTGTAGTGATGGTGTACATGACTTTATCGAGGAAGCGAGAATAATCGAAACGCTGGCGATGGACCAGCCGGCTGAGTTTATCGCGGACAAATTTCTAGATTTGGCACGAGAAGGCGAAACCGATGACAATATCAGTGCCGTTGTGGGTATTGTTGAACAGCTGCCTTTCGAAAACCTTGATGATTATAGTGCGAAACTGACACGCCTACCTTTCCCGCCAGCTTTAGAAAAGGGTATGAAACTGGATGGTTTTGTCGTCCAAAAAGAGTTATTTGCTTCGAGTCGAAGCCAGTTGTATCTAGTAAAAGATGAAGTGTCAGGCGAGCTGTTGGCGATGAAGACGCCCTCACCAAACTTTGAGGAAGATACCGCTTATATTGACCGGTTTATCCAGGAAGAATGGATAGGTATTCGCATACAGCACCCTAATGTGGTCAAGATTATTCGACAAGACCGCAAGCGCAGTTTTCTATATTACCTCATGGAGTATGTCGAGGGAGAGGGCTTAGATAAATGGCTGAGAAAGAACCAGCCACCGAGTCCAAAGCGTGCTATCAATATCGTTAAACAAGTTGCAGAGGGCTTAAAAGCGTTTCATCAAAACGAGGCGGTACATCAAGACTTGAAGCCCGGAAATATTATGGTGACTGAAGAGGGCAAGGCCTTGGTGTTGGACTTCGGGTCAGTATTTGTTGCCGGTTTGTCTGAGTGCGTGAGCCCTATTATTCCTGATGGCGTTTTGGGTACAGCTGGCTACTCAGACCCGCTTTATCTACGCGGACATAACCCCGGGATCCAGGGGGACGTCTACTCGCTAGCAACCATTACCTATGAAATGTTTACAGGCACCTTGCCTTATGGAGATAAAATAGAGCAGTGCAGAAGTGCCTTTGATTATGATCAGTTACGGTACACTGAAGCCAGTTCAAATAACCCGGTGATACCAGAATGGTTTGACGGTGCTTTGAAGAGAGGGACGTCTTTTGATCTTGAAGAACGGTATAGAACGATCGATGACTTTATGAAGGACCTGCTGCAGCCAAACCCTGAGTTTCTGAAAGCGGACCCAGTGGTGCAGAAGAGTGCCAATACTTTAATGTTCTGGAAGCTTCTGTCAGGTTTCTGGTTTGTTACTTTCTTGCTGCTCATTTACCTGTTTAGCCAGAACAGTTGATGTAAATGCTTTGATTTGAGCTTGGATGAAGGCTTGAGTCGAGCTATATTGTCGCTATTACAATAAAAGAAGTGTTAACGACATGAGTACTACTGCCCGCGCTTTTTGGTATCGCTGCCTCAACGAGCCTTCGGCCGATTTCTTTCCTTCCTTGATAGTGACGGTCTTTCTCTCATTAGTTATTATTCTTAATATTCTTGAAGTCGTACTTGGTTCTCTGCCAGGCTTCAGGGAGCAAATGGGCGACTGGGTACTCATTGCTAATATCTGCTTTGTGGTCGTTTTTGCATTTGAGTATCTGTTGCGTTATTGGGTAGCGGCAGAAACACCTCATGCGACTCATATGACTAGCGGGCGAAAGCGTTGGCTATATATTCGTTCGCCGATGGGCCTAATCGATCTTTTCTCTTTCTTGCCTTTACTCCTCTTACTGCTACTGCCGGGTGATGCGTTTGGTGATCTGCGTATTCTTAAGCTGATATCGATGGTAAGGGTGCTTAAGCTAACCCGCTATTCTGCATCATTATTGATGATTGCTCGTGTCTTTCGTGAGAATAAGAACACCTTACTGGCAGCAGGTTTGGTGATGATGATCTTAATGTTTATCGCCGCGACAGGCATTTATATCTTCGAGAAGGTTGAACAGCCTGAAGCCTTTGGCAGTATCCCTGCTTGTTTATGGTGGGCTGTTGTGACACTGACGACCGTTGGCTATGGAGATGTGACGCCTATTACTGTCGGAGGACAGCTTTTTGGTGCGCTGGTCATGGTTTGTGGTGTCGGGATCGCAGCGATGCCCGCTGGTATTTTCGCATCCTCATTTGTCCAGCTTGTTCGAGAGCAGGAGCATGAGCGACGAAGAAAACTGCGTATTCGTCGCGGCCAATTAGAGGTAGTCGCTGGAAAGAATAAAGAGGAAGAGCCTTCTTTGCATTTGAGTATGAGTCAGTCTGAGCAGCGAGAAGTGGCGTATTTAGTGTCTGAATATGGCTTAACACTCGATCAGGCGACGGGTGTTGTGAGTCACTTTCGGCACTAAATGTCTTTGTAAGAGTCAGTGCCAGTTTAGGAAAGTACTAATTTATCGTCATCCAAGGCGTCATGATTCTTATGGAATTGATCCAGTAAGTCTTGGCTGTTCATACCTTCGCGCTGCTTGCCACTGACATCAAGAACAACCTGGCCCTGATGAAGCATCAAGGTTCTATCGCCAACGCTTAAGGCCTGATTCATGCTGTGTGTAACCATTAAGGCAGTTAGTTTTTCGCTACGAATAATCTCTTCGCTTAAGTTAAGGATAAATTTGGCTGTTTTCGGGTCCAGGGCAGCAGT
>NZ_LWFE01001180.1:0-5071 GCF_001635675.1 Oleiphilus sp. HI0061
AAAGCGATTAATTGTATTTTTATACCAAGACCCCGGCTTACCTGCCATCATCAAGCCTAAGGTCAATAAGCCAGCATAACCTTTGGCTCTTCCAGTAAAGCCTTTGCCGCTCATCATCGCTTCATCATAAAGGAAGTCTTTTCCATACGGGTAAGACTTCAAAGCATGAGAGCGTCGAACAACGCGCGTATTTATTGCCGCCATGATGAAAGGCATGATCCAAGCTTTTAGGTCAGAGTCGTATTTAACGCTTTGCATATCTGGCTTATCAGGGCCCGACATTTCCCCCTGAGGGTTCAAACCATAAGGGTTGAAGATCACCTTCTTAACTTCAGGGTCTTTACTCGCTTCGAGCATCACATTATTCATACTGGCAAAGGTACCGCCACTCATCGCCCCTTTTGC
This sequence comes from Oleiphilus sp. HI0061, assembly GCF_001635675.1. Taxonomy (NCBI): domain Bacteria; kingdom Pseudomonadati; phylum Pseudomonadota; class Gammaproteobacteria; order Oceanospirillales; family Oleiphilaceae; genus Oleiphilus; species Oleiphilus sp. HI0061. The sequence continues at coordinate 406 of NZ_LWFE01001180.1, forward strand.
AGCTTTTAAGCGCATCTTGATATGGTAGCAATATTCGCCATAGTGATGTTTTGCTTCACGCTGAAGAAAGTACACACCCATGTCGGAAGGAATCGAGTCAAAACCACAACAATGGACAATCCGGCAACCGGCTTCTTTTGCCGCTTTGTGGTGCTTGTCGATCATGCGACGAATCCATTGCGTCTCGCCGGCCAGGTCGCAATAGTCAGTGCCGTTCTCGACACACGCGGCGACTAACTCGTTTCCATATTTAGCGTAAGGACCGACCGTTGTGCAGACGACTTTAGTACGTTTTGCCAGTTCATTCAGGCTAGCCGTATCGTGGCTATCGGCAAGAATAAGAGGAATGTTATCGTTACCTAAGCCTTTTCGAACTTCTTCAAGCTTGGTTTGGTTGCGTCCAGCCATTGCCCATTTTAGTTCGCCATCGAGGCCGTAGGTATTTAGATAGTATTCGGCAACTAAGCGGCCTGTAAAACCACTTGCTCCCCATATGATCACATCGAATTCGCGCTTTGTACTCATGACCTCTTCCTATTATTTTTATAGCTTATTTTCAAAGGGGTCAGACTCGATTGAAATTCAATCGAGTCTGACCCCTTTGAAATTACATGGCTGACATGCCGCCGTCAACCGGTATAGCAATACCGTTCATATAACTATTCGCTGGTGACAGTATCATGACCATGACATTCACAATTTCTTCAACTCGTGCGATACGCTTCATCGGACAGCCGCGCGCAAGGTTCTTGTTGACCTCTTCGATATTATCATTCGGATTCATCGTTGGATTATCAACCATCGGCGTTGACGTAAAGAAGGGGCAAATCGCATTAACTCGAACATTCATAGGCCCACATTCAACTGCGGCCGTTTTAGTTAGACCTATTACAGCGTGCTTGGCAGCGCCATAGGAGCTTCCCATCGGCGTTCCACCTAAACCTGCCATGGAACTTACATTCAGAATCGCACCCTCTTTTTGAGCAGCCATGACTCTTAACTGATGCTTCAGGCCAAACGCGACACCTTTAGTATTAACATCTAACTGACGAGAAAGCGTTGGGCCGTCCAGGTGAACCAATGGGCCCAGTTTAGGAGCGATACCAGCATTGTTAACAGCAATATCAAGCTTGCCAAAATTATCAACCGCAGCCTTTACGAGTTCTTCAGAATGCGCTTCTTCAGCTATATCACCCGTTAAGGCAATAACCTTACTGCCTAGGGTTTCACAATCCTGCTTTGTCAGTGTTAAGCCTTCTTCGTTGAAGTCAGCTAGCACTAAGTTCGCTCCGCGCTTGGCTAACTCTTCGGCTAGGCTTTTACCAAAGCCACTGGCAGCGCCGGTAATCAATGCTACCTTTTCTGAAAAATCTAGTAGGTTATCCATAGTTTATCTCTGAATTAATAGGTATTACTAAAACTAAAAAATGAATTCACCACAGAGAACACCGAGCGCTTTGCTTCACAGAGAAGACAAAAAAAGTACATATTATTATACAAATATTTTCTCGGTGTAGGCCTCAGGCTGCTCTGTGATCTCGGTGATTACATTTTTTAATTTAGATCGTTAGTCCACCATCAACGACAATACACTCGCCGTTGGTGTAGGAGCTTGCATCAGATACGAGGTAAAGTACCGTACCTGCCATTTCTTCTGGCTCTGCATGACGATGCATAGGAATCATCTGCATTGCGGCTTTGTGCATTTTCTCATTAGCAAATAACGCCCCGGCAAACTTGGTTTTAGTCAGGCCAGGCAAAATAGCATTACAACGGATACCCAGCGGTGCACATTCCTTCGCGAAGGCTTTAGTCATATTGATAACCGCCGCTTTGGTAATAGAATAAATCCCCTGCATCATGCCGGGCTGTAAGCCATTAACTGAAGCAGTATTGACGATGGCACCACCGCCATTTTTCTTCATCAATTTGCCTGCAGCGACTGACATAAAAAAGTAACCACGGATATTTACATCAACAGTTTTATCATAGGCCGCTAGGTCTGTATCAAGAATATGGCCAAAGTATGGGTTGGCTGCTGCATTGTTAACTAGAATATCGAGCTTGCCGTGCTTGCTTTCGATATGAGCAAAGCATGATTCAATCTGCCCCATATCACCGACATGGCATGCTAAGGCTTCAGCGGAACCACCCGCCTCAGTAATCGCATCGGCAACCAACTGGCAGTCATCTACCTTGCGGCTTGAAACAATAACGTGTGCGCCCTGCTCTGCTAATAGCTTCGCAATCGCTTCACCGATACCACGACTTGCGCCCGTTACCAGTGCAACTTTTCCTGTTAGATCAAATAAATTTGTAGCCATGTTTTTACCTATTAGTTCTAGAAAATATTTAAACACTAAGCACTTAAACCACCGAGAATACAGAGCGCTTCGCGTCACAGAGAAAAGATAAACACTCAACCTAAGTTCTAATACCTTCTCTGTGGAGGCCGCAGGCCGCTCGGTGTGCTCTGTGGTGGAATCAATCGAGTCTGACCCCTTTGATTAACCATATTACTCCGCTACCACAACAACCTTACCTTTAACCTCTCGGTTAAAGACTTTGGCTAATGCCTCTTTTGTGTTTGCTAAAGTAAAGACTTCATCGGTGACAACCGATACTTTGCCATCTTTATGCCAGGCAAAAAGCTCCTGCATATTTTGCAGGAAGACCATAGGTTCATGCATGACGAAGCTGCCCCAAAATACACCTATCACACTGTATTCTTTCACCAAGGCGAGATTAACTGGTAGCTTGGGAATGGTGCCTGATGCAAAGCCGATGACAAGCAAACGACCATTGCGAGCCATCGCTCTTGTGCAAGCATCAAATGCCTCGCCACCAACCGGATCGTAAACGACATCTACGCCCTTGCCTTTTGTCAGATCTTTTAGCGCTTGCTTGAGATCTTGTTCCTTATAGTTAACCAGCTCATCGGCACCTTGTTCCTTGGCGATTTCTAGCTTATCTTGAGAGGAACACACTGCAATAACCTTGGCCCCCATCGCCTTGCCGATTTGCACGGCAGCTAAGCCTGTTCCGCCTGCTGCACCCAGCACGACTAGCGTTTCACCTGACTTCAATCGAGCGCGTTGCTTTAAGGCATGATGAGCCGTGCCATGAGCACACATGATATTGGCGGCATCAATATCATTCATCTCATCGGGAATAGGCATGACTAACTTTGAATTAACAACCGCCTGCTCAGCAAAGCCTCCATATTTTTGGCTGCTACAGATTAGTCGCTGGCCAACCTTCAAGTGCTTAACCCCTTCGCCAAGCGATTCCACCTCGCCACAAAATTCCATACCGGGTATAAAGGGGCGCTCAGGTTGAACTTGATACAAGCCTTGCACTAAAAGGCCATCAGGGAAGTTAACGCCTGTCGCTTTAACGTTAATACGAACTTCGCCTTTAGCCGGCTCAGGCGCTTCGACGTCTTTAAATACCAAGGTATCTATAGGACCAAACTCTTCACATACGATTGCTTTCATTTATATTTCCTAATTTTGGAAAATCTATTTGTAGGCAGAGGGGTCAACCCCGTGCTAGTCCGCTAGCGAGCCATGTAAGGCTCTGCCTACATTAGCTTTCTTCTTTAATCACGGCCAACGCGCCCATTGCCAGAAGTGGCACATAAGCTCCGACTTTACCGGCCTGTTTACTGGAAGCGTTTCCGTCTAATGCTCGTTTCGCGACGCCTTGTGCGATCGCGGCTAAACGGAAGAAGCTAAAGGCTAGATAGAATGCCCAGTGATCAATCTTGTCGATTCCCATACGTTTGCAATATCGTGCAACATATTCTTTTTCAGTTGGAATACCTAGGCTTGTGCGATCAATACCTGCTAACCCACTCATTTGACCCGGCTTCTTTTGCCCGCCGCTAGCAGGCATACGCAACTGCATACATTGGTATGCCAAGTCTGCAAAAGGATGACCCAATGTAGACAACTCCCAATCTAATACGGCCAAAATACTAACTTCACCAGACTGCAAAGCGGCACTTGAAAACATCATATTGTCGAGGCGATAGTCACCGTGAACTAAGGAAACACGGCCGTCATCTTCGGGCAGATTTTCTTCTAACCATGCGATCAATTGATCCATTGCTGGAATCGGCTTAATTTCAGATGCTTTATATTGCTGACTCCAGCGAGATAGTTGGCGCTCAAAATAGTTCCCTGGCTTGCCATAATCACTCAATCCTGCACTGTCTAAATCGACACTATGAATCGCAGCTAGTACATCGCCCATTTGCTCGTATGCGGCGCTTCGCATTTCATTTGACGCTAGTTCTGGCAAGGCGGCATCCCAGAAGATACTGCCTGCGCAATACTCCATTACGTAGAACATGGAGCCGATAATTTCCCGGTCTTCACATAGGTGATACATGCGAGGCACCGGTACGTCAGAATCTGCTAGCGCTTGATAGACTCGAAACTCTCTGTCGACTGCATGAGCAGATTTGAGCAGTTTGCCTGGAGGCTGCCTTCTTAGAACAAAGTCCCCCGAAGGAGAAGACAGCTTGAAAGTCGGGTTTGACTGCCCCCCCTCAAATTTTGTTGCTTTAATCGGCCAAGAAAAGCCTTCGATATTGTCTGCAAGGTAAGCAGCTAGCTTAACAACATCGAGCTCATCAACATTTGTTTTTATATCCGACATA
>NZ_LWFE01001181.1:0-1261 GCF_001635675.1 Oleiphilus sp. HI0061
AACAGTACTTACTATCAAAACCTGAAGCCAGAGAAGACTACCCTTTTGGCCCAGATGTTATGGTTCCGAAAATTAAGGCTAAGATGTTTGCTACGCTTGGCGTTAATGACAACATTGCCCAAATGAACCTAAAGTGCGACCCAGATCAAGCAAACGAGCTACGCGACCTTTTTGAAGCCGTAAAGCCCGGTTACCACATGAACAAACTCCACTGGAATACCGTAATTCTTGACGGAAGCATCCCTGTCGGTGAAATTGAACGAATGATCGACCACTCCTACAAACTTGTCGTAAAAAAGCTGAGAAAAGCCGAACGCCAAGCCTTGGAACTGAGTTATGGAAAAGAAGCTTTGTACAAAGATTAGCGAAGACAGGCTAGTCTGTATTCTTACCAGCCAGCAAATTAATCATCATCCTGCATAGGAATTATATACTTCCCCGACTCGAGACCCGATATTCGCTCATTAATCATGGTTTGCTCGGCGCCTGATAAGGCAAGCGACTCATTATTGGGATAAAATCTGTACTCTTCTTTATCTCCGTCAAATTTTATTTTACCCAGAATTTGACCGCTATTACTTATGCAATCAAGCTCTTGCTGAATTGGCCAGAACAGCACCATTTACCACTCCCTCTTAAAACAATTCTATCTCCGAATAATAATCGCAGATAATACTTGCGCAAACAAAAGATTTAAGTAGTTAAGCAATTTGAACGCTTGCAAGCTTAGCAATTGGCGTTAACGTAAAATAGCAACAATCGCTGGATGATCTGAGTAGCTGCCGGTGGACACCGCGTAATCATCAAGACAGGTCAACCCACGATACAAAATATGGTCAACTAGAGACTTCTTGCGGTGCTTGGGTTTTGAGTGAGATTCTATACTGTCTTGCATTCTGCAACTACTGGCTGATAATAAGGAGCCTTTAGCTCGTAACAACTTCAACACTGTAGAGTTCGCTGTATCGTTAAAATCCCCTAAAGCAATAACCTTCGCGACTTTAGTCGAGGAAAAATCGTTTGCTTCGCGTTCAACGGCTTTCGACAGCGCCAATGCCTGGCTTTCACGCTTTAAGCGCTTGCTCTTGCTATCATTTCGCTTCGATAGAAAATGAGAGCTTATAACTGCGACTTGCTCCCCGGAAGCATTATCTAAGTAGAAGCGTGCACCGACAACCTTACTCAGACACTTTTTCTTTTTGACACCATTGGTTTTTCCGCAAGGGAAGCCGTAGTTTGTTAAACTACCTTTGACTGGTTC
>NZ_LWFE01001182.1:0-6506 GCF_001635675.1 Oleiphilus sp. HI0061
TAATGGTCGCTACAGATATTGCTGCACGAGGTATTGATATTGAAGGCATGGATCTGGTGATCAACTTCGAAATGCCGAGGCGTGGTGAGATATATGTCCACCGTATAGGTCGCACCGGCAGAGCGGGCGAAAAGGGTTTAGCCATCACCCTTATTTCCGCGCCTGAATTTAACCTTATGGCCGGTATAGAGCGTTTTCTAAAGCAGACCTTCAAGCGACGTAAAGTTAAAGAGCTTGAAGGTCACTATAAAGGCCCGAAAAAACTCAAAGCTTCCGGAAAAGCGGCTGGTTCTAAGAAGAAAAAGAAAACCTCTGGAAAGAAAACAAGCGCCAAGAAAAAATCAGTTAAACGAAAGAAATAGCACAAGTGTCGACAAGCAAGCGCCCCCAACATCATCTACCAGTAGGAGGGTTTCGAAACCCTCCCGGCAGCCCAAAACGCACTAGTAGCACTTGGGAAGCAATACGCTTCTTTACCACCTTCCCCTTCGCAAATAGAATGCCTTCTATACCTGAAGGCCACATTCTGCCCAAGGAGCAAGTGGAGCAGCAATACCGCGATACACCGCAACCTAGCATCACCTGGATAGGTCATGCAGCCTTTATCCTCCGCCTAAACAACAAAGTTATCATTACCGACCCCTTCTTGAGTGAAGTTGCTGGCCTTGGTTCTTTAGGCCCCAAACGTTTTGTGCCTTCTGCATTTGACGCCAAGTCATTACCCCAAGCCGATATCATAGCCATCAGCCACAACCACTATGACCACTTAGATGACTTAGCCCTTCGAGCCTACCCCTACAAAAAAGAAACTTTAGTCATCGTACCCTTGGGCCTTAAGCGCTTCTTAACATCGCGAGGCTACAAGCGTGTTATTGAGCAAGACTGGTGGCAAGAAACACAAGTCGAAGAACTAACCATCACCACACTACCCGCCGTGCATTTCTCTGGCAGAGGCCTCTTTGATACCAACAAGACCCTATGGGCAAGCTTCAGCTTCCGCTCCAAGGAAAGAAGCATATGGTTCTCGGGCGATACAGCGAAAGGTGAGATATTCAAGGAGATAGGTGAACGGGCAGGCCCCTTCGATTTGGCCTTAATTGGTATTGGCGCCTATGAGCCAAGAAGGTATATGCGTTCTGTTCACGCGACACCTGAAGATGCCATTGAAATTGCAAGAAGTATCAAAGCACAGAAAACCATCGGCATGCATTGGGGGGCTATCATGCTGACACCTGAAGACCCATTTGAAGCCCCTCCTCGCTTTAAACAAGCCGCTATAGATCAAAGCTATGGCGATGAAAATGCTTTATTGATGAAGGTTGGAGAAACTCGAGCACTTTAATTTATCGATTTTTCCCTCATCAAGAATGGTCAATGTCTCACACGGCAAACATTGACCACTTGCAGCTTTCCACCTATGATTGCCCACATCAGGATAGTATCTCGATCTACAACAATAACAGGGAAGAGTTAGTCATAGTGAACTGCATTGAGCACTCACTATCGAAATAGAATCAAGAGCTTGATATGGCTTTTGAATTCCTATTCTCCCCCCGATAATATCGATTCAAAGAACCTGTAATAAGAAGCAAATTGGAATTTACTTTTAACGCCTTTTCGACGTTTATCGTTTTAAGATAACGGTTCGCCAAGGAGAGAGAAGGCAATTAATTCAGGAACGAATCATGTCAGTAGCAACAATTGAAGATTACGGAAACTCAGCATTAGAGCAAGACAATAAACAGATACACGACGAGCGTGCGCGTATTTTGAATATGGTCTCTCAAAAAGCGCAGGATCAGACTCTCACACTTCAAGAAACCACTGCACTATACGAAAAGTTTAACCAAACCTATACAGCATACCGGAGCACTGAACCGCAAGAGGTTGATGAAAGCTGGGCGCTGGAGTTGCTGCAAGAGAGTGAACAAGAAGAAGCCGAAAATACAACTTTTCAGACACGAATTAACGGCATTCCTCATCAAACTAAAAAAGGCTCAGGCAAGGACAACCCAGCCAACGATTCAATTTTAGTTGATAACGAAATGAAGCCAATGCTAGCTGCACCGCTAAAACAAATGACCTTCGAAGATAGAGCGTCGTTTACTCGTTCTGATGCAGCCAAACAAGACAAGGCAATGGCGACAATCATTGTTGCATCCGGTCTCGCTACTCTATCGATACTACTAGGCTTTGCCTTAGCATTCTAAGCGTAAAACCTAGTATCGTATGCGCATGCCTAATCGGCATGCGCCTCTTGAATTTTCATTAGCTCTTCTTGGGTATCGAGTAATAAATCAACCAAACGCGGCTCGAACTTAGTGCCTTTCATCTCTTTGAAGAAGTTTAATGTCTCGTCTATAGACCTAGCTTGTTTATAGCATCGACGATTCACCAGCGCATCGAACACATCTGCCACCGAAGCAATTCGCGCAAAGATATGAATATCTTCACCCGCAATACCGTTTGGATAGCCTGAACCGTCCCAGTTCTCGTGATGCCCACCTGCAATGAGCGCGCCCGCTCGCAAGACCTCTAAGTCAGACGTCGAAAGTATATCGTAACCGATCTGGGCATGAGACTGCATAACCTCCCACTCTTGAGGTGTTAGCTTACCAGGCTTGTTAAGGATATGATCAGGGATAGCGATCTTCCCAATATCATGTAGTGGTGCCGCTTTATACATTACCTCATTATCTCGATCACACAGTCCAAATGTCCATTCAGGACTTAATGAACCTCAAAGTAACTGTTGCATCAGTATTTGAAGAGTCAGAGCTGGACGCAGCGTCTAGCGTATCTCTTCTGACCGAAAATGACTGGCAAAAAACAGGAGCAAAACGCTTAAGTGATGTGCTGGAAAGTGTTCCTTCCGTGGCAAGTTACCCTACTTGGGGTGGTGCCGAAGCAATAGCAATTCGCGGCTTCACTACAGAGCTATCGGTGCGCGGCATTGCCAACACTTTAAATGGCGTCCCCTTAAACAGCTACACTTATGCGACCTCGTTGTATGATAAACCGATTATCAATCTTGATCATTTAAGCCGTATAGAAATGGTTAGAGGGCCCGGCAGTACACTCTATGGAAGCGATGCTTTTCATGGTGTAATTGCTCGACAACTCAAAGACTCTAATAAAGATGAGACCCAGATTAGAAGTAAAGTAGGCAGTGATGGTTATACCAAAGCCTCTCTATTTGTCGCACAGACATTCGAAGATAGCATACTCAATGCCGGCTTAGCATTTGCCCGACAGAGCGATCAAAACTTGAACTATCGCTACACCGATCCTGATGACGGTTTGCTCTATAACTCCGAAAGACACTATGCCTATCGTGATCAAAGTGGCTTTATAAAATTGAGCGCTGGCAAAGTCGATACAGGACGTGTCGAGTTTTTTTCATACTACGCAAACTATTTGGCATCTGGTTTTCCAAGCACCGGCACCCAGTTCTTTACCCGTATTGATGATAATTTTGACGTGCAATCTACCAGCTTAACTGAAGATCGGGAACATTCAGGGCAAGATTCCAGCTTCTGGCTCGCAAGCTTATCTTACGATTACCAGCTTAGCGATAGCATTGAACTGGGCACTCAAATCTATCATTGGCAGAGTAAGCAAGAATGGTCATTTGACAATGCACGCTACCCGATAAGCCTCGTGTACGCGCCTAACGATATACCAATCACTTCTTTTGACTGTAAAGATGGAACCAATACGACCAATAACCCTCTTTACTGCCCTCACACACTCTATCAATCTACAAATGAGCAACGTAGTGGCGCGAAACTTCAGTTAAAAGGCAAATCGCCTGAAGCCTCAACGCAATGGGTTCTCGGTGCTGGTTATGACCGATTTATCGTCAACGGTAGCAACTACTCCCGGATCGACTTAAATGGCAGCACCCTTGTTGATCAAGACAACCCTTATAAGAATTCTAAACGACACATTAGGTATGCACTATTCCAAGCCAAGACAGGCTTATTTAATGACAAACTGCATGCTGTCTATGGTCTCAGAGCAGACGATTACTCAGATGTCGGCTCTCACCTTTCGCCAAGAGCAGGGCTCATTGTCAAAGTCAATGAAAACTATAGCTCCAAGCTTCTTTACGGCCACGCTTTTAGAGCGCCCACAGCAATTGAGAGATTTGGCTCTGTTCAGGCAATTGAAGCAAACGAGAGCATCAAACCAGAGGAAATTGATACGATTGAGTGGGTCAATCATTTTCTCGCTAATGACTATTCTACAGAGTTAACTCTGTTTTCAAGTCGCTGGAAAGAAGGCATCGTTTTAGTGCCAACAACGGGCTCTTCTCAGAAATATTTCAACACAGGTAGAAATGAGTCTTATGGTGTTGAGCTTTCTGGTCGAAAACAGTTCAAGAGGTTTGAGTTAGTTGGCAGCAGTAGCTATGTTCGAAGCGAGAATAAAGAACTCAATAGTGATTATTTAGCTTTCCCACAGTGGATTTTTACACTTCAGGGTAACTACCTACTTGCTGATAGCAATATCGAGCTATCAATCAAACAAAGAGCAATGCTCAACTATAGTGAGGGTGACTATATAACCTCGACAAACCCGACAACGCTAGAGGTGACGCAAATTGCGCCAGAGGATGCAGATGATTATTTTCGTACTGACCTCAGCCTTCTTAAACACTTCGACTCTAAATCAGGCGAAGGCGAACGTGCTATGTATATAAACGTGAATAATATTTTTGATCAGAAAAATACCGTCGCATCACTATATAACGTTGAAAACGGCCTAGCGGATTCTGGCTTATCAGTTGATATTGGACTGTCCTGGAGTTGGTAGGCAACGATTTACTTTAAGAGCTCAACCAGCGTATCAAGTAGGCGAGCGTAATCCCTAAATAGTTACCCAGGATATAGCCAAGAATTGCAGCGGCGAAACCTGGGACTATTAGCGATTTATTCTTCAAAGCACCCGCCACGACGGGTATAAATGGCACCGACATGATGGCTGCGGCCGAACTAATCAAGAAGGTATCTGTATCGACTTTAAATAGCTTGCATAAACTAGCATGCAGAATTAACGTGCCAACCAATAACAAGGCGATAAAGAGAAATAACTCTACATTCAGAGCACTTAGAATTTCCAAGTTGGTCATTGTGCCCATGGTAAAACAAAACACTAGCACCAAATACATGCCGCAATGAAAGCTCTGCTTCAAACGCTTTACCTGAGGAAAAAATGACAAGCCCAGACCAGCACTCGTAATCGCCACTATCGTCACTACTGAAGACATACTTTTCGGGAACAACTGAGAAAGGCCTATACCAATAACCAATGCCAACACTGCAAAGCCGAGTACAGAGGCAACATTTAAAACATTTTCTTTGCTCACTAGCTGCTTATAGGCATGTGAACTTTCATCACTCAAGTGATCAAAGAGCCCCCCACCCGACGTGCTATTCAAGGGCAACTTTTCGCTTTCATTGAAGGCTTTTAAAAACCGGCTAAACAGCGGTTTTGCGAGGCTCACAACAAATAATAGATATAAGGCCGACAGCAAAATATCATAGCTGGTCATCGTAATAAACACCGACTGCTCACCTTCAATTGCCGCACTAATAGCCGCCATATTCGGGCCTCCTCCGGTATACGCGCCGACCGCTAATCCAGCAACTTGCCACAAATGCTCTATTCGCCCATCAAACAGTAAAGACAGAATCGTCGTGATAATCATCACGCTAAACAATGCTAGAATCATGGCTTTAATCGTTGGCCCAGCCAAGTGAAAAGCAGACTTAATATCCATTGAAAAAGCCAGCATTGGAATTGCCAAGGCTATGGCGACTTCAGTTACCTGAGTTTGGATCGAGAGCACATCGCTACCGGGCAAGTAGTTCTGGATATTGAAACCCGATAGCACAATACCCGAGGCAAAAGCCAACACCACGACACCCAGCTTGTCGAGAATGGCCCAGCGCTGAGCAGCGACAATCAACACAGCGGGAAAGCTGAGTAAAACGAGAATAAAGAAAATACCCATCACTACAACTATTGCTCCCAGCGAGGTGTTTTTGAGGTATCAAATACAGACCACCAAGCAACAATCTTTCCCTGATCATAGACAGCTATTTGCCCGAACTGGAGAAACAAGGCTTCACTTTGTCTGGGCCGGAAGAACATATAGTCGTTAGGCTTTAGCTCAGAAGACTCTGCAAGCGAATACATTTCCTGATTGCTTGAGCAACCGTACAACTTCACTCGTTCAGAGCCTTCTGGATAGCACGGATCAGCAAGCCAATTGCCACCATAAATAAAGCACGCCTTCTTCGGTAACAGCTTCGCACTCCGCAAAAAAGGAGATAAAGATGAAGCAATGGGCAAACTTGGTTTTTCAATTACCTTTAAAATGGGGGCAGCAATAAATGCGGCAGGCACATGATGCTCCAGAGTTGGAATATCAAAGTCGCTGGGCTTAACCAGAGCTGACGAAACTGCTAATTCATTCCTAAAATCGCCTTGCTGATACA
>NZ_LWFE01001183.1:0-2891 GCF_001635675.1 Oleiphilus sp. HI0061
AGAAAGTAGATATATAAACCAATGTGGCTACCGTCAGAATCAGGGCCTGAGTCTACTGAGCTACCATTGTACTTTGTTACTTCGTAGTTTATATCGACGTACCTTAAAGCAATGACTGCACTATCAGAAGTCTTATATCCGTACTCTATAACTAAGCCGCTGGCATCTTCGAATTCAGCATTCTCGTCAAGCCCAATATCATCTGATTCTGCTTCAAATTCTGGGCTGGTATGTAAAGTCAATCCTCCACCAAAACGGTGCTTATCATAATTATAGAAGCCTAATAGTTCGACTGGAATGCGCGTGAAGTCACCATCACCGTTTTCGGCTAATAAGGCATCAAAGTGATAACCAATGCTACTTTGTATAGAGTATGTATCATTGATGTTATAGATAAGACCCAGTTTTAGATCCAATAAACCGCCTGCAGTGAGCTCTTCAGAGTCACCATTGGTGTATTCTACCTTGAGTAAGTCATCTCCCCCAAAAGTAAAGCCTCCAGCAGTAAAGCCTTGGAAGGTTTTCGTAGAAGTTGGTGAGTAATTTTCGGCTAAGGCGATATTGCTGCTAATAGAACATAGCAAAATAACCCACATCCCTAATATCTTTCTTAAACGATTCATTATTAATCCCTTTTTATGCATTAAATTTTAAAGGCGGCAGTATAGTGGACGGATTATCTTAGGTCTATTGATCGTTGAGAGTAGCCACTAAAATTGAATTGTCATTATTTGTTGTTAAGCTTTTCTCTAAATGTTTGTGTTTCAGGTTATACTTCACTCATGATCAATTTTGGCCAACTAAAAGCGCTTTTAAGTAAGCATCGAACTCGATCTGAAGCAGCTTCAGAGGCCAGGCGGAACGCGGAACAAAGTCAGCAAATCTATCAAGCGCTGGTCGATGAACGCAAGTTACGGCAAGCGTTAGAAGCTCAGCTAGTGCAAAAGAGTACCGACCTCGAACTTGCGATTCGAGATCGAACCAAAGAGCTTGAAGACAGTAACAAGCAACTCAGTGAACAAATTGCCCTGCGACAAAAGATCAGTGACGCCTTGGTAAAAAGCCAGACGCGCTTAACGCAGGCTATGGACGCAGCGCGTTTGGGCTTGATCGACTGGGATCTTGATCAAGCCCAGTTTTACCAGTCAGACTTCCATGAACTCTTCGGCGATAAAGAACTGACTACTGAAGAGCATATACATAACCTGAAAACGATTATTCACCCGGCAGACTATGTTGATGTTCGGGCGGCCGTTAACGCTTGTTTGGAAGGCGGTAAGGGAGAGTACCAACTTCAATATCGAGCCCAGAGTGGTGACGATTGGCTATGGATAGAAGAGAGCGGCAAGGTTGTTGATCGGGATGCAAAAGGGCGGGCTCTGCGAATTTTGGGGACCCGGCGTAATATTCAGTCCGAGCGCGCTCGTGATGAACAAGTTCGCTTGGCTAAGTCGGTCGTTGATCATACTTCAGAAGGTGTTTTTGTTCTGGATGCTAACTATCGCTTCCTGTCGGTTAATCCTGCTTATGAGAAAATAATCGGGCAGAGTGCGGAACAGCTTGTTGGGCAGAAGATTGATTGTTTGAGTGATACGCCTAAGCGTCAGGAAGCCTATGCCCAGATATTTGAAGAGGTACAAGCCAAAGACCTATGGCAGGGTGAATTATTAGAGAAGCGATACCATGGTGATTACTTTCCCCAGTGGACTCAGATCAATGCCATCAGGGATCGCAACGGACATATACAATACTATGCCGCAATGCTCTCTGACCTGTCTGTTCGACAAGCTGCTGATAAGAAACTCAATTACTTACTTAATTATGATGACCTCACTAAGTTAGCGAATCGCAACCAGTTCAAAGATCAGTTACACCGCGCTGTGGTTCGCTACAAAGATGAAGGCTTACCTTTCGCCTTAGTGACCTTGGATATTGACCGATTCAAGCAGTTTAATGATAGCTTTGGTCATGATGCGGCTGATGAGTTGCTCAGGGAAATTGCTCGACGCTTGTCTGCGAATGTACAGAAGGTTGATATTCTAGCCCGTGTTGGAGGCAACGAGTTTGCTTGCGTCGTGTCCTGTAGTCCGACCTTTGACGTAATGAAGTTTGCAGAGCGACTTTTTAAAACTGTGACCCATCATAATTATGATATATCGAGTGAGGAAATCGCTTTATCTTGCAGTATGGGTGTCGCACATGTTCCTGAACATACTCAGGATATCGAAACATTGATGCAATATGCGGCCTTGGCGGTGCAGAAAGCTAAATTCCAGGGAGGCGATCAGATCCAATTGTTTGATGATAGTCTTAAGCAGTTCTCTAGAGAACGCCTGGAAATGGAAAATGCATTGCGTAAAGCGTTGCAAAGAAGTGAGTTGGAAGTCTATTACCAACCGAAGCTGGATGTCAGGTCGAGAAGGATTAATTCTTGTGAGGCTTTGGTGCGTTGGAATCACCCCCAAAAAGGGCTCATTTCGCCTGCTGAATTTGTCAATATTGCTGAAGAAAGTGGTTTGATTTCTGAGCTAGGAGCCTATGTGCTTGAAACTGCTTGTCGCCAGGTTAAAACATGGCAGGAACAGGGCTTAGGTACTATTTGTGTTGCCGTAAATTTGTCACCTAGGCAGATTCGTGATCAAAACTTGAAAGGTATGATTAAGAGTGTGTTGGAGTCGAGCGGTATCTCGCCAGCATGTTTGGAATTAGAGCTAACAGAAAGCGTCATAATTGAAGACTTTCGCGCCGGTTTGAGTTGCTTGCATGAATTAAAAGAACTAGGGCTTAAAATTTCTATAGATGACTTTGGTACCGGGTATTCATCATTAAGTTACCTAAAAGAATTGCCGGCTGATACGCTAAAAATTGACCGTTCATTTGTTGAGGGGCTT
>NZ_LWFE01001184.1:0-4842 GCF_001635675.1 Oleiphilus sp. HI0061
GGTTTCGATTGGCCAGGCCCGTGCTCTATATGCAGAAATTCGCATTCGCTGTCATCAGGCTCGTAGGGTTGACGACAGGAGGTACACAGAACACGAACCAAGCGCTGTGCCATAATACCAACAAGGCTCGAGCTAATCAGGAAAGGCTCAACCCCCATATCCATCAATCGGGTGATAGAGCCAACGGCACTATTAGTATGCAAGGTTGATAGCACCATGTGGCCGGTCAAACTGGCTTGAACCGCAATTTCAGCTGTTTCGATATCACGGATCTCACCAATCATTACCACATCAGGGTCTTGACGAAGGATCGCTCTAAGGCCTCGGGCGAAAGTCATATCCACTTTAGTATTAACCTGGGTCTGCCCAATACCTGGCAAGTTGTATTCTATAGGGTCTTCAACCGTCAGAATGTTACGGCTGCGGTCATTAATATGAGATAGACCCGCGTACAACGTAGTGGTCTTACCAGAACCGGTTGGCCCGGTAACCAGTAATATGCCATGGGGCCTCGCCAGAATACTTTTTAAAACATCTGAGTCACGCTCCGATGTTCCTAGGATATCGAGAGACAAACGCCCTGCGTTCTTATCAAGTAAACGAAGTACGATTCTCTCTCCGTTCGCTGAAGGCATTGTCGATACACGGATATCCACTTCTCTGCCACCAACACGCAATGAAATTCGACCATCTTGAGGTACACGCTTTTCAGCAATATCGAGTTTTGCCATAACCTTGATACGAGACACCAGCAAAGGCGCTAGTGCGCGCTTGGGTTTAACGATTTCTCGCAAGACTCCATCCACTCTAAAGCGAACGACAAGCTGTTTTTCAAATGTTTCTATATGCACATCTGAAGCATCATTTTTTACTGCTTCGGTCAAAATAGCATTAATTAGTCTGATGATCGGCGCATCATCTTCTTGCTCTAATAAGTCCTCGGTCTCTGGAACCGAGTTTGCCAAGCTGGCCAGATCCATATCGTCGCCCAGACCTTCGACCATCTGCATTGCTTCTGCAGAGTCATTTTGGTAAGCAAGCCCTAAAGCTTCGTCGAACTCTGCCTCATCAACTTGTTGAAAAGGAACCTCACCAAAAGTTAGACGGTTTACTTCTGCAAAAGCCTGGGAGCTAAGACCCGCCCGATAAAGAATCTCATACTCGTTATTTTGATTTTTCAACAATACTATCCCTTGCTTCTTAGCAAAGGAGAATGGCAACCGCTCAAATGGAAGCATTAAACCAGTATCTTCAACAGAGCCGGATGCGGTGCCGGACTCTTCTAAAGTCGGAATATCCGCTGCATCAGCACTATTATGTTGAGACTCTTCTATCACGGTAACCCCTTAAATTCGGTCCGCCAGGTTAGTATTATTCATAATCCCACGAGCAAGCTAAATTAAGCATTTAACTTAAGTAAGACGAGCATTGTATTGTCTTAATCTTATAAACAATAGACGATTACATTAAAACATCGTAAGACTAATATAAACGCAAAAACACGCTCTTTATTAACTAATTCATATATTTTGTCAGGATAAGCAAAATTAAGTCCTATGAAATACCAAAATACCCTGACAGAACCCCATAAAAAAAGCGCTACAGTAAAACCATTTTTTGAAGACTCTTACATAAGCAAAGCTAGATCTTGTGCTACTATAATGGCTAAGACATAAATATAAATGATCACGGCTGAAACATTGCGAAACTGTGACAGCGACGACTAATCCAGGTTTATTAACATGTTGTTTAACCGGCTTCCCTTAATATCAGCGCTCGCATTATGCGCACTTATTTGCGGAAGTATTTATATACAACTAGCCCCTATTTTCATCCAAGACCTTAAAAAAGATCTTAAGCCTACAACCCCCTCTAGCAGTGTCGCGCAAACAAATACTAACAAGCCGCAAAAAACTCACAACATCTCCAAGTTCAGCCTGTTTGGCGACGTTAACAAGGCCATAAGCAAACCAAAACCAGTCGCCAAAGACCTCCCAAAAACTAGCCTAAAACTTCTGCTTACGGGCGTCATGGCAAGCGGTAATACTGACAATGCCAGCGCCCTTATCCAAGGACCAGATAAACAAACCTTAAACTATCGAATAAATGACGAACTGCCGGGCGGTGCAACACTTAAACAAGTTTATCCAGATCGTGTCGTATTAGAACGCTCTGGGCGATTAGAAAACCTGGTATTTGTCGAACAGCGCCCTATTGGCTTTGAAAGCTATGAGCCAGTGGATGATCCTGAAATTGAGGAAACAGAGAACACCGAAAACAACCCCATCATTACAACTCGCGCAGCAAACCCGGGCAGAACGCAGGGCATAAAAGACCGTTTAAGCAAACTTCGGAAGCGAATGCTTAAAAATAGAGTAAACCAATAAGTCACAATGACTCCGATATTCAATAGCTATTGCTTAGGCCTCACTCTTTTAAGGACCCCGATTTACAAGCGGGTTGTCATAATTTTTTTTATTACGACCTGCGCCTCAGCCCTAGACCTTAACTCTAAAGTTCTCGATTTTATTGACCAGCGCTTCGGCCAGGACGCTGTTAGCCGACTCCAGCAATGGGAAAGAATCGCTAATTACAAACAAAACATTACCCATCAACAAAAGCTAAAACTTGTAAACCAGTTCTTTAATAGAGTGAAGTTCGTATCCGATCAAGAACAATGGAATAAGGAAGATTATTGGGCAACGCCATTAGAGTTTTTGGCAACCAATGCTGGCGACTGTGAGGACTTCTCAATTGCAAAGTACTTTACGCTTCGGGAAATGGGAATCCCTGATGACATGATAAAAATCACCTACGTCAAAGCGCTTGAGCTGAACCAGGCTCACATGGTCCTCGCCTATTACCCGACTCCAGACGCTGAACCCCTCATTCTCGACAACCTGATTAATGAAATAAAACCAGCAGGCCAACGTACCGACCTGGCACCTGTATACAGCTTCAACGGTGAAGGCTTATGGCTTTCGAAGATTAGAGGTCAGGAAGGTAAACGCATTGGCAATGCAGATAAGCTGGAAAGCTGGGTAGAGCTATTGAACAGACATTATAAGTTACTGAAATAAGCATCACCCACCCTTTAACCCACCACAACACAATTTTGTCACTAGACCACACAATGTTGACGTTAACGTCAACGTAAGTATATCATGATAGCTAAAGTAAATTGGCCAAAAAGGGTTGATAGAATGAGCCAACAATTCAGCATTAGCGAACTGTCTCGCGAGTTCGATGTCACCACCAGAACCATACGCTTTTATGAAGCAGAGGGACTTCTGCACCCTACCCGAAAGGGACAAACGCGAATTTATTCAGATGCCGACAGAGTCACACTAAAACTGATTATTCGAGGCAAACGCCTTGGTTTATCGCTTGCCGAGTCAAAAGAACTCATTCAGTTGTACGACCCAAGTGGTGCAAACCAAGTTCAATTACGACGCCTGCTCGATAAAATTAATGAGCGCAGACAAGTCTTAAAGCAACAGGTTGAAGATATTCGTGTTATGCAGCTCGAACTTGATGAAGCCGAGTCTCGGTGCATAGACGCGATAAATAAACAAAAGACATAAACAATCTCTTACCGAATAAATAGAAATGTGAGGCCAACCATGCAATTACTAAATTTTGATTTGTGTGAAACCAATGACATGCTCAGAGACCAGGTCTCTAACTTCGTCGCAAGTGAGATTACGCCCATCGCTGCAAAGACCGATAGTGATAACGAGTTCCCTAACGAGCTTTGGCCTAAACTTGGTGAAATGGGTCTATTGGGCATGACCGTACCGGAAGAGTTTGGCGGCACAAACATGGGCTACCTTGCTCATGTACTGGCAATGGAAGAGATCAGCCGCGGCAGCGCATCGATTGGCCTTAGTTATGGCGCTCATTCAAATTTATGTGTTAACCAAATCAACCGTAACGGTAGCCAAGAACAAAAAGAAAAGTATTTACCGAAGCTTATTTCGGGTGAGCACATTGGTGCACTCGCAATGAGTGAGCCGAACGCTGGTAGTGACGTTGTGAGCATGAAACTTAAAGCCGAAAAACGCGGTGACCATTATGTTCTCAACGGTAGCAAGATGTGGATTACCAACGGGCCCGACGCTAACACCTATGTCATTTACGCTAAAACGGCGCCAGAGAAAGGCCCGCACGGTATAACTGCCTTTGTCGTCGAGCGTGACTGGAAGGGCTTTAGTCGGTCTCCTAAGCTAGACAAGCTGGGTATGCGCGGTTCAAACACCTGCGAACTGGTATTTCAAGATGTCGAAGTCCCTGTTGAAAATGTTCTTGGTCTTGAAAATGCGGGCGTTAAAGTACTAATGAGCGGCCTCGATTATGAACGTGTCGTGCTATCAGGTGGGCCAACGGGCATTATGCAATCTTGCCTCGACCTGGTTATACCTTATATCCACGAACGCAAACAGTTTAATCAGTCGATCGGCGAGTTCCAGTTAATCCAGGGGAAGATGGCTGATATGTACACAGCACTCAATGCCAGCCGCGCCTACTTATACGCCGTTGCTAAAGCCTGTGACCGAGGTGAGACCACCCGTAAAGATGCGGCCGGTATCATTCTATACAGCGCTGAAGCAGCAACTAAAATGGCCTTGGAGGCAATCCAAATACTTGGCGGCAATGGCTACATTAACGAGTTCCCTGCTGGGCGCCTATTACGAGATGCGAAGCTCTATGAAATTGGTGCCGGAACTTCCGAGATTCGTCGTATGCTAATCGGCCGCGAATTATTTATGGAAACGCGTTAACACCCTGCCTCGTTAATTAAAGCCAAGCCTTAGCAAATATTGCTAAGGCTATCGATGGATA
>NZ_LWFE01001185.1:0-1509 GCF_001635675.1 Oleiphilus sp. HI0061
CGCTCTTAATTTTGTCTAAAAAAGCTAAATGGGAGTTATTGCCGGGCATATCATCTATCAAAAGCAATTGATTATCGCTATATGCAGCGTGTGTCAATAAGCTTTCATAGGTCTGGCAATGCGTTAACTTGAAGTCTAACTGAAGGGAACGAATTGAATCACTGATAGTTGATGTATTGTATACAATGACGCCATACTTTTTTGACACGGTTGTCTCCTATATCCGAGGCACTAGTTACCTAAAAAATACAACTTACTGCTCCAATTCACGCCTTACGTCAAATCCCTTTCGGCGCACCTTGAAACAGGTAGATACAGCTCAACTCATTTAAGTTTAATAAGTATTTAGGTTTTATGGGTAATCTTCTTTCATAAATATAGGAAGCTTTTTCAGGTTTTACAAAGAAAAGCTTCAGAATTCTGACAAAAAAAAACCGACTACTTAGTAGTCGGTTTTGAATCAATCAATGAGCTAAACTTTAACGCTTACCTGAACGACGCAATGCCGCAGGCGTGAAGTCCTTACTCTTAAAGCTCTTTGAGTAGTCATAGCGAATAGGAATCTCATTAGCTAAACCACCTACAATATATCGACCAGACAACAAGTCGTGCAACGATTCTGCTGTTGTAATATGAGCTTTCACATCATAAAAGAACTTGTTATGAGCCTCACCAAAACGCCATAGCTCTCCACGACCATCATAATGATCTGCAACTAGGATTGCCCAAGAGTCCTCATCAATATAGAAAGTACGCTTTGAATATACATGACGCTGCCCTGCTTTAAGGGTACCGGTAACTTTCCACACCCGGTGCAGCTCGTATCGCATCACTTCTTGATCTAGGTGACCTGCTTTGATGATATCGTCATACTTGATACTCTTATCATCCATCGCATAGGAATTATAAGGAACGTATAGCTCCTGCTTTCCTTCTAGAGCCCAGTCATATCGATCCATCGCGCCATTGTACATATCGAAGTTATCGGTAGTACGCAAACCATCCGCCGCGGTTCCTGGTCCATCATATGCAACCTGAGGAGCTCGACGAACACGTCGCTGACCAGCGTTATATACCCACGCTCTACGTGGTTCTTTAACTTGGTCAATTGTTTCGTGGATAAGTAGAACGTTACCCGCCAAACGAGCCGGTGAAGCTACGCGCTGCTTAAAATACCAAAAGACGTTTTTATCTCCATTCTTTGCAGCATCCGTCAATTCCAATCGCTCAGAATAATGTTCTACGAAACGAATTGGTGAGAAGTCTCCTGATTCAGTAGGTGTAACCTGTACGTAGTCACGAACAAAGCTTCCCCCTCTTGAACGCATAATATGGTTCCAAACAACTTCTTTAGCATTCTTTGGAATTGGGAAAGGAATTGCACCTTTATAGCCTTGCACGCCATTCCCGTCATCAACCATTTCAGCATTAGTCGCATTATGCTTGAAATACTCACCGAATTTATCAATATAACCAACTGAACGATGAGTAGGATACACCTTCATTTTA
>NZ_LWFE01001186.1:0-3119 GCF_001635675.1 Oleiphilus sp. HI0061
TCGATAAGATAGACATCTACGTCGAGCTTGTTGATATCGGCATTTGCTGTTTTGCTAACCTTAGAAACCACCTGCCATTCTTGATTCGCAAACTCGATCTCTTCTTTATATTCTTTAATTGCAGGCAGTGATTTTGAAAGCTGAAGCTCTGTGATCTTATTTTCCGCAATCCAAGAAGCAACTATCTTATGCCTTACGTTAAAATATTGGCTAACGGTTGATGCCGTCACCTCTTGTTGAATCATGGCTACCGAGACGAAGACCAGCATAGCCATCATTACTTCTAAAAGTGTGAAGCCCGCATGCTTGGTTATCTTAGAAAGATTACGTTGCCTGATAGACCTATGCATTAGCCTGCATCCTCATCCTGTTGCAGGAAGGGTACAACAATCTCACCTTGCTCATCAGTCTTGATTTCGATCCGGCTATCGCTGTCGCCCATGAGTTGAACACCAATAACAAACTGANCAACTTCACCACTGGATAGCAGCATAAAACTAGGTTTTTTTGAGGATTCTTCAATTTCCAGAGTGTCAGTGTTGCCGATATACTCGCCTGATACAGAGGTGCCGAGGATTTCGCGCCCTTTCCCTTCCCGCTGAAAGTCTAATGTTAACCACTCGGGCAAACTTCGGGGTCGTAAGGCTTGCTTAGTAGAGCTTTCCCACTTTGAAGCTTCTTCGTCCCAAACCAGAAATTCGTAGCCTTCATCCTCAATCAATACGCCAATTTCTTCATTGGAGTAAATAGCCTCATCGGCAGCAAGACGAAGCAAGGCTTGCATACGAGTTACCTCGTTGATCATTTCGCGCGTCTGATTACCACCGCCAACCGTCATTAAGGCGAGAGACGAGATTAAACCAAGCAAAACCAGAACAACCAGCAACTCAATCAAAGTAAAACCACGACCGCTAACGGTTGAGGTTTTAGACCCGATCACTGGCCTAACCCTAGCGAACATTCCCTTAAGGGGAAGCATATAATGTTTACTCTTCCATCACGCCGTCTGATTAATTCATATCGTGATTGCTGATATCTTCACCACCATCTGTACCACCTTCACGCCCATCGGGACCAAAAGAGTACAAATCATAAGGGCCTTCAGAACCTGGGCTGACATATTGATACTCATTCTTCCATGGGTCGATTGGAACATTTGGAAGGTAACCATCCTTGCTCCAGTTTTTTGCTTCTGGTGAACCGGAAGGTTTATTAACTAGTGCCTCCAAACCTTGTTCCGTACTTGGGTAAGAGAAGTTATCTAGCTTATACATATCTAAAGCATTACCAATATTACGGATCTGGGTTTTAGCGACGCCAATTCTGGCTTCTTCGCCTCGGCCAAGAATATTGGGTGCCACAACCGCCACTAAAAGACCTAGGATCACCATGACCACCATTATCTCGATTAGCGTGAAACCGGATTGCTTAACATGTGAACGTTTCATCTTACTTCCTTATCTAAGTAGGTATTTATAATTTCTTGTGATAACTGCACAACCAAAGTGGCCGACGATTTTATACCAAAATCTATGCAACCAAATTACTCATATTCAATATAGGCAACATAATCGCCAAGACAATGACCAAAACCACGCCGCCCATAAAGAGCAACATGAGCGGTTCAAACAAACCAACGATTGTTTCGATTAGTCCTTGCAGATCGCTTTCCTGATGCCGTGCTGTTCTTTCAAGCATTTCATCCAACTCGCCACTAGACTCGCCGCTGGCGATCATATGAATCATCATTGGTGGAAAGTAGCCTGTTTGCTCAAGAGAATTGTGCAAGTTTGCACCTTCACTCACTTTCTGC
Organism: Oleiphilus sp. HI0061; assembly: GCF_001635675.1. Taxonomy (NCBI): domain Bacteria; kingdom Pseudomonadati; phylum Pseudomonadota; class Gammaproteobacteria; order Oceanospirillales; family Oleiphilaceae; genus Oleiphilus; species Oleiphilus sp. HI0061. The sequence goes on from NZ_LWFE01001186.1 coordinate 1,814, forward strand.
GCTGCTTCAGCTAAGGATGCTTTGAGGCAATCGTTTGTTAAGACCTCGGAAGATATGCGCATCGCATCAACTAAAGGCACGCCGCTACTATTAAGGATACTAAGCGTACTAGCAAATTGAGAGGTATTGGAGCCCCTCGAAATCTTTTGAATAAATGGCATACCTAACAAGCGCTTATGATACGCAAAGCGGAAGCCATCTTTCTTTAGCATGACCTTAAAGCCCATACCGGCCAAGATAAGGATAATGAGTATCAGCAAACCCCAGTCACCCAAGAAATCGCTCACGGCTAAAAGGCCCTGAGTCAGTGATGGTAGGTCTTGTCCGTTGTTAACGAACACCTCAATGATATCTGGCACAACATAGGTCAATAGAAATACAACGATTGAAACAGCAACGAAGCAAAGTATTACAGGGTATATCGCAGCCAGCTGTATCTTTTGGCGTGCTTGTTGACGTGCTTCGGTATAATCGGCCAGCCGGTTAAGCACCAGGTCAAGGTGACCGGCATGCTCGCCTGCAGCAACCGTAGAGCGATAAAGATTAGGGAAAGCAGCCGGGAATTCAGCAAGGCTATCGGCAAGCGTATAACCTTCTAGTACTTTTGCTCTAACCGCCAGCAACATACTACGAACGTTTGTTTTCTCGCTTTGACTAGCCACCGCACTAAGCGTCTCTTCAATAGGAATACCTGACTGAATCAACGTAGCGATCTGACGGGTAAGTAACGACAGCTCTTTGACACTCAACCTACGCCTTGAGGAACCGCCACCGCTATTGCTCTTTTTCTCAGAACTTTGTTCAACTTCAAGCGGAGCTAAACCTTTTTCGCGCAGTTGCTGTCGAACCTGCCGAGCGCTGTCCGCCTCTATTACACCTTTTTTTTGCTTGCCCTTTTGGTCAAGCGCCTTGTACTCAAATGCAGCCATGACTATCCCCGATGGGTCACCCTTACCACTTCTTCAATCGTGGTAACGCCAGCCAACACCTTCTGAATACCATCATCATGTATGCTTGGACCACACTTACGTGCATAAGTTTCAAGCTCTAGCTCACCGGCTTTGCTATGAATAAGCTCACGCATCTGTTCATCTATTTGCACAAGTTCGTAGATACCAATACGGCCCTTATAACCAAGATGATTACACTCTGGGCAACCTTTTGCTTTGTAGATAGGAGGTTTCGATTGGCCAGGCCCGTGCTCTATATGCAGAAATTCGCATTCGCTGTCATCAGGCTCGTAGGGTTGACGACAGGAGGTACACAGAACACGAACCAAGCGCTGTGCCATAATACCAACAAGGCT
>NZ_LWFE01001187.1:0-2896 GCF_001635675.1 Oleiphilus sp. HI0061
CCGTGCTTATACTTGCATACACACCTTCGAAATATTGGTACATGAGGACGAATTATGAAACTTTCTGAAGCCTTGAAGACGCGCCGTAGCATTCGTCAATTCACACCTGTAAGTATTCCGGATGATGTCTTGGAGCGCGTTATCAGCAAAGCATTGCTATCACCCAGTGGAGGTAACTCTCAACCTTATCGAATTGCAATTGCTAGCGGTAGCACAAAAAATAAGATAGCTGACGAATTATCTAGCAAGTTCGCCAAAGCTAGCCGGATTAAGCGCCTTCCGTTACCAAGCAAAATTTGGCAGGGGTTAACAAGTGGTGTTTTGCCCGACGGCGATTATAACCCCGACGTCAGTTACCCTGATGAGCTTAAGAAACGCAAGTTTGATTGTGGCATGGGGCTATACGAAACACTGGGCATTGAAAGAAGTGACTACGAGGCACGTGAGGCGCAAATGCAAAAGAATTTTGAGTTTTTTGGTGCGCCCACTGCAATTTTTATATTTATCAATGACAAACTTGGTCTTTATAGTGCTTTGGACGCCGGTATCTTTATGCAATCACTCATGCTCGCTGCCGTAGAAGAAGGGTTGGGGTCCTGTCCTCAAGCCGCTATTGCCACTTGGGCAAGTCCGATCAAAAAGCATTTCGATATAGAAGAAGACTATAAACTGCTATGCGGTCTTTCGATCGGTTACCCTGCCGAGCATAAAGTGAACACTTATCAACCGGCAAAACGTAGCGTCGAAAATGTAATGTTTGCACCTACATCTAAGTAAGCTTGACGCTTCGACAAGCTTAAAAAAGGGTTTCATTCAGTCAGCGGGGTTAGCCAGGTCATCCCACAATTCTGTGATCAAGTATCCTCTATGAGAGTAGTGAACGTGAGTGCCAGTGAGAACCCCTCGGTCGTAGGATGAATAGTAATAACTACCTGACTGCCCGGTGCCGAGTTCGCTACCGACTATGCTTCCGGCTTGATTTAGACTAGCACCCTCAGGGTGTTCAGTATCTCTGACCTCAAAAAGATAGTAGGCGTCTTTTTGCCACTGCCAGTCCTCTAATATGCTCGCTGAAAAACCTAGACGCCATGAGTGTTCATCGTTGCCGGGTAAGATACTTAAGGCCGTATGAGTGTATTCGGCAGGAGAATATGATGTGTCGCCTTCAAGCAGTACTTCATTCACTAATAGCGGGTTGCTCATATCGCTCACGTCAAACAGTGCGAGTTTGATATTATTTGTTGCGACGCCACCTTCCGAGCCGCGGCCTAGGCCAAAGACAAGTGTATCGCCGAAGGGGTGAAGGTAGTTTGAAAAGCCGGGCAGTTCTAATTCACCTGCGACGCGAGGAGAGTCGTGATTAGATAAGTCAAGTACATAAAATGGGTCGATTTGTCTAAAGGTCACGATATAAGCTTTGTCACCGTCAAATCGAACACTGTAGATTGACTCTCCTGGTTTTCCGATAGCTTCCGGAGCCGATTCATTAGGGATTGTTGCATTCAGGTTCAGCTCTGTATCATCAATATTGATGGTATGTAGCCGATGTATATTTCTCTCTGTGCTGGAATGGTCAGTGGTCACGACTCGCAGATGATCCTGATACTCGCTAAGTCTGAACTGTTCATTCCAGCCTACTTGGCCGCTTAGGGCTACGCTTCCAGCAAACTCTAGACCATTGTCCGAATAGTCTAGCTTGTAGACCGTACTGCTATAAGATGAATCATTTGCGTTTTCGTAACTGTATTCATTTTCTACCATATACACGGCGTTCAATGATGCGTAGATTGTGGCAATGGGGGCGGCGATGCAGCTGGATTTTATATCTGAAAGCGCCATATCATGTGAAGCGCCAAGGTCGATTTTAGTAACGATAGCCAGGGTAGGTTGTGTTGAATCTTCTGGCTCGTTAGGAATATGGCAATCATTTTCACCTAGTAAAATCTTTGTTTGGCCATTTAAGGTGACGCTTGGGAGTAGGTCTTCTAATGTGGCCTTGCTGATTAATGACTCGTTACGGCTAATATCATCTTCTTCATAGGGATAGATTACATAGTCGTCGAGGTAGGCACTGTATTGGCTAATGATATAGAGCTTTGAGCCGATTTTTCGGCTGCTGACATACTGACCCTCTATCTGTATAGATGTGGTTTTGTCTATGGTGGATTCAGGTGTTTCCACGTCATACATATCAATACTGATACGGCTATCACTCCAGTGCCAGAAGTAGTCGCTATAGACTTGAGCGTATTCGTTAGCGATTGAAATAAGTTTTTTGTTTTCGAGTGTTTCTTCCAGATACAAGCCCTGTAAGTAATGACGTGAAGTAGAGAGGGTAATGGTATTGAGCGCTTCGTGTTTACCTGTCTGTTCCGATAATTCAAATATATTGATGTCGGAACCTCCATTGTAGCTGTATATCAGGTTTCCGTCGGTCTTAAGCCAGTCGAGTTCATCGACTCCTGTTTCTTGAGTATTAGTTCGGGAGTAGCTATCGCTTGACTCGTCAGAAGAGGCATCTGCACTTCCATCGCTTTCGAGTACGGGGGCATCGAGGCAAATATCGCAATAGCTAGGGTTCTGGTTATTCGAAGCAATTCCGTGCTTTAAGTAGCTTTCCAGAGGGCCGCCCGTTCCGGTAATTCCGCCATCATTCTCGGACTCACTACAGCCAACGAAAACAGATGACAGTAAGCTCAAGGTGAGAAGAAACAAACTTGGCTTAAGTTTATGTTGAATGTCCATTGCAGTTGGTCCTTTAAACTTGGCTCGATTTATTGTTGAGCTCTTCGAAATAATAAATTCCAACTCCCGCTCTGTACTGATTGGAAGCGTGTTTTTGTTCGGCTAATGGCATGTCGTGCTGTGCAAGCCACTTATTCAGCTTGAGCAACAA
>NZ_LWFE01001188.1:0-2455 GCF_001635675.1 Oleiphilus sp. HI0061
AAGCCATTCACAAAACAAACAATATCGGGGATTCTGTTCCCCGTACCTTCACTGTTTTGAACCACCATTTCTTCGGTGACATGGAACTCGTTTTCATCCAGGTTTTGCCAATCGATAAGCTGAATGGTCGGTGAAGCTTTTTTGCCATCCACAAATTCTGTGACACTCACTCCATACAGTAAGGCGTTGTAGAGTTTCTCATTAGCGCCTTTTAATCCTTCGTTCATTGCCGGATTCAGCGTGTGCATAATCTTATCGATCGCCGCTTCCGATAGTGGGTGCTGTTTACCGGAAAAGGGAAAGGTTTGCTTACCCAAAAACTTACGCATGACAGGCAACAGTATAACTTGACCAGTAGACTTATCACCTGGGGCGGTATTGCCTCTTAATACTTCACACTCCGAGGGCGAAATAAAGGTATAACCTAGGTTCGATAAAAGTGTTAAGGCCGGTAGCTTGGCGCTAAACTCCTCTCTAAAATTTGCTAACAAAGCCTCCATATCAGTTTTCTCCATGTAAGAATTTAGAGGTTTTAATGAAGGCTTTTTCCCTAACCATTTTGAATATCGATATTATATTCAAGCCCCATATGCTCCCGGCAAAACTAAATAATAACGTCACGAAGAAGGCTATTCCTGTAGCGCTATGTTGCCGCAGTTCGGGGCTTACATTTGGAAAGATGTCCGTCGGTAACGTTGAATATGTGGCCCAAAATACGCATATCACCACAGACAAAGAGAGGAGCAGTGCTGGTATGGTCGCTATCCCATACGCAATTTTTTCTAGATGTGATTTTGTGTTGTCCAGTTTCTCAGCTTTCTTTTCTATTTCCCTGTTGAGTTTAGAAATAGCCTGATTTGCTTCTGAGGATAGTTGATCGATCTCCTGATCCTTTTCCTTTATATGCTTCCGTTTGATTTTTTCGACAATTTCAAAAACATCTTCTTCAGAGAAATCTTCCCCTACATCCACGGAAACATCATGCACCATATTAAGTAGGTCGGAATCCCATCTTACTTGAATGAGGTCTTCCTCTGAGATATCTCCATGCTTCTCTAGCGTCTCCATTTTTTTAATAAAGCTGGACCAAAAACGGTCATCTGTATACAGAAGTCCATAAGCCGACGCGACCACTTGGTCCATTGGTAAGGAGCCAAACATATCTGGTTTTTTTAGCCAAAACATAGCTGTCATCCATTGTTCAGATACGACTAGAGGAATTGCCTGTTTAGGTATTTCGTTTCTGAAGTGTTTGTTGGCTGAATTGACGAGGCTCGTATTTGGCGTAACAAAAACTGTGAAGGCTTGATTAAGATCTTTGATCACCAGACCTTCTCTCGAGTTGTAGACTCTGCTTATGCAAACAGTATCGTGCTCAAGATTCTTTGAACCTTTAAAGATAGGAGATATGGCTTCTTCTAGGGCGTTCTCGTCACATTGATACTGAGTCTTTGCTTTAAACCCGAGCTGGATATTTATTTGTTCCTTACTTATTCGAGATTTAAGCAACTTGATTTCAGAGTCTAAACGGTCCGCGTCGTAGCCTAGGTAGCGCAATAGTTCAAGTGTTTTGGTATTGAAACGACCATACTTCTTTCTTTTTAAATCATCTCTCCATGCGGATAATAAGCGCTCCGTTTCATCGAGAGTTTTATCAAAAATACAAACATTAATACCTACATTTGTTAGTAATGAGATGAACTCTTTCAATGATTTCCGCTTTTGCTCCCCACTGAAACCCAGCAGGCCAACGATTATGGGCGTATCTAAGTATGCTGTAATGGTGTCATACGCTTTTTTGGGGCTGACTTGGTCTGCGTAACAAAGGTAGTTCGCTAGCAGCATTCCCTTCACAAACCTTGAGAAATGTTCGAGAGATGCCGTTTTATTTTTATGAATGTGACTGATAAATGAGGCCGTAACATGGTCCGTGTTTTTTATCTTTTCATTCAGCTCATTTATCTCAAATCGAATACTTTGCGTCACACTTGATACGTTCTTACTGATAAATTTTATTATCAGTGCATCACACTCTTCTTCATTCAGTTCCTTGTTGAATTTGTTTGAAGCGAACTCTTTGAAGTCTTGCCTCAATAGCGCCACAGATGAACCGATATCACGTTTTTTATCGTCGTAACCGTTTTTCCATTTCTCAACCATATCCATGTTCGGAATAAACATATGGTTTTCTTTATGGAGCAAGCCTCGCTTTCTCGCTCGTGCCATAAATACTTGGATTGCAGAGATTGGTGGTTTAAATCCAAATGACTCTTCTAGTTTAACCTGAAGGTTTTCTGCGGTTACTTCTAACTTTCCTAAGTCAGTAAGAGTGACAGCAATGAAGGGCAAAAACAGATCAATCTCGTCTGCAATTTCATTTGCTTTTAACGATTCGAGTAACGCAAGTTGAATGAGCGGGCTATTAATTTCCACTAAGCTACTCTCTCCTTGTTAT
>NZ_LWFE01001189.1:0-4574 GCF_001635675.1 Oleiphilus sp. HI0061
GAATAGGGAGGATCTGGAAAATCTAGGTAACTCAATACGCGTTGCGGTGGCAGTTAAAGATGGTGACGTCTTTGACAAAGCGTATATGGAGACCTTGAGTGAAATAACAGATGAGTTGTTTTACCTTCCAGGCGTAGATCGCTCAGGAATGAAGTCTCTATGGACTCCCAATGTCCGTTGGGTGGAAGTTACTGAAGAAGGTTTTCAGGGCGGACCGATTATTCCTGATGGATATGATGGGTCTGATGAGTCACTAGAAGTTCTACGACAAAATGTGCTCAAGTCTGGGCAGGTTGGCCGATTAGTTTCGGATGACTTCAAATCGACAATTATATATGTCCCCTTATTTGAAATTAATCCAGAAACAAATGAACCTCTTGATTACAAAGACTTTTCTTTAAAGTTAGAAGACAAAGTTCGTAACCAGTACACAGCAAAAAATCCAAATATTAATGTGCATATTATCGGCTTTGCAAAAAAAGTTGGTGATTTGATCGAAGGGATTAGTGCGGTTGCGGTCTTTGCATTAATTACAATCGGACTAACTTTAACATTTTTGTTTGTCTACTCTCGCTGTATGGTCGGTACATTGGTACCTATTGTTACCTCTATTATTGCGGTGGTTTGGCAGCTAGGTATATTGAACTTACTTGGCTATGGTTTAGATCCTTATTCTGTACTGGTGCCATTCCTGGTATTTGCGATTGGTATTAGTCACGGTGTGCAGATAGTTAACCGGGTTGCGGTTGAGCAGGCTCATGGTTATAACCCGCTAATGGCTTGTCGTTTGACTTTTAGACAGCTTGTAAGGCCGGGTATTCTGGCTTTGCTTTCAGATGCGATTGGCTTTTTGACATTATTGTTCATTGAAATTGACGTGATTAAAGATCTCGCTGTTGCCGCAGGTGTAGGTGTGGCGGTTATTATTGTTACCAACCTTGTTCTCCATCCAGTGATCGTTTCGTACTCTGGTTTGAGTAAAGGTGGCCTGAAGCATGCTAAGCATGTTGAACTTCATGGTGACAAAAAGTGGCGCGCACTTTCATTTATGGCTCACCCAAGTGTGGCACCGATTTCAGTGCTTATTGCAATACTGGGTTGTGGTATAGGTCTCTACTACCAGAAAGATCTTAAAATAGGTGACTTGGATAAAGGTGCGCCAGAGCTGCGACCTGACTCTCGCTACAATTTAGATAACGACTATATTATCAGCAACTATAGTACCAGCGCCGATATTATGGTTGTGATGATTAAAACGCCAAAAGAAATGTGTTCGACCTATGAGTTAATGGATGTCATGGATCGTATGCAATGGCGTTTGGAAAATACACCAGGCGTTGAATCTACCGCTTCTTTGGTCTCAGTGTCCAAATTGGTGACTAAAGCGCTCAATGAGGGAAGCTTGAAGTGGTTTGAAATATCCCGAAATGAGTCAATTATTAACTCTTCTATACAGCGAGCACCTTCAGGCCTGGTTAATTCAGACTGTAGTATGACGCCAATGATCATCTTCTTGGAGGATCATGAGGCCGATACGCTTGATACTGTGATCGACACGATGGAAGACTTGATCGATCAGTACCCAAGTGAAAACTACCAGTTCTTACTTGCGGCAGGTAATGCAGGTGTTGAAGCGGCGACTAACGAGGTTATTTCCAAGGCTAAGAATGTCATGTTAGCCTCTGTTTACTCGGTCGTTAGTATTTTGTGTCTGATTACGTTCAGGTCTTTAGCTGCTGTTATTTGTATCGTTACACCTTTGGCACTTACCTCGGTTCTGTGTGAAGCGCTTATGGCTCAATTGGGTATTGGTATTAAAGTTGCGACACTTCCTGTTATTGCCTTGGGTGTGGGGATTGGTGTCGATTATGGTATCTATATCTATAGTCAGTTAGAGACTAAACTGAAACAAGGTGTGGTCTTACAAGAGGCTTACTTTCAGACGCTTAGAACGACAGGTAAAGCGGTCTGCTTTACGGGTATGACCCTTGGTTTGGGTGTATTTACTTGGATATTCTCGCCAATTAAATTCCAGGCAGATATGGGGATCCTGCTGTTCTTTATGTTCTTGTGGAACATGGTTGGCAGCTTGTGGTTGCTACCCGCGATGGCACGCTTCCTTGTTCGCCCTGATAAGATTGCTGCAAAAGAAAGAGCTAAGCTGGCAAAAGCTGCTGCTTAATCTTAAGGAGTCTAAAAACCCCGATACTCAATGAGTGTCGGGGTTTTTTCTTTTTTGGAGCCACTTAGGAATAAGGTCGCAGTTTTAGTATTGATGTGCATCGATCAACGTAAACTTGGAGATATCGGTACAAATTTACTTGTTTTTTGTTTAGAATCGCGCGCTTGTAATTTTTTAATTTTTAACTCATGTGACCTTTAGTAAGGGCCACCACTGATTTTGAGGTAGATATGCCAGTTATTACGCTTCCTGATGGTAGTCAACGTTCGTTTGAAAATGCTGTATCCGTATTGGATGTTGCTGCAGATATAGGTCCAGGTCTTGCCAAGGCAACCATCGCTGGTCGCGTAAATGATGTATTGGTCGATGCTTGTGAGTTGATTCAAGAAGATTCCACACTAAGTATTATCACTGCAAAAGATGAAGATGGCCTTGAAATATTGCGTCACTCATGCGCTCACCTTGTTGGTCACGCAATTAAGCAGCTTTGGCCTGATGTCAAAATGGCGATTGGCCCAACGATTGAAAATGGCTTCTACTATGATGTTGATTTAGAGCATCGTCTCACTGAAGAAGATATGGCAGCCCTCGAGAAGCGTATGCTTGAGCTTGCTAAGAAGAGCTATGACGTTGTTAAGAAGACCGTAAGCTGGCAAGAAGCACGAGATGCTTTCGAAGCGCGTGGTGAAACTTATAAAATGGAAATTCTTGACGAAAATATCGCCAAGACCGATACGCCAGCTTTGTATCACCATGAAGAATATATAGATATGTGCCGCGGCCCTCACGTGCCGAACATGAAATTCTGCCATCATTTTAAACTAATGCGTATTTCTGGCGCGTACTGGCGTGGCGATTCTGACAACAAAATGTTGCAGCGTATCTACGGTACAGCTTGGGCAGATAAGAAGCAGCTAAAGCAATATTTGAATCGCTTACAAGAAGCCGAAAAGCGAGACCATCGTAAAATAGGTAAGAAGTTAGACTTATTCCACATGCAGGATGAGGCGCCAGGTATGGTCTTCTGGCATGACAAGGGGTGGAGTATCTACCAGACTATCGAAAACTACATGCGTACCAAGCAGCGCAAGTATGGTTATAAAGAAATTAAGACGCCTCAAGTGGTTGAGCGTACGCTATGGGAGAAGTCGGGCCACTGGGATAAATTTAGTGAGCAGATGTTTACTACTCACTCAGAGAACGCAGACTTTGCAATCAAGCCGATGAACTGCCCATGCCACGTTCAGGTATTTAATCAAGGCTTGAAGAGTTATAAGGAGTTGCCCTTACGTCTTGCCGAGTTTGGTTCTTGCCATAGAAATGAAGCATCTGGCGCTTTGCACGGTATTATGCGAGTGCGTGGTTTTGTTCAGGATGATGCGCATATTTTCTGTGCTGAAGAGCAGATTCAGGAAGAAGTATCTTCCTTTATCGATATGTTGCACGAAGTTTATCAAGATTTTGGCTTTAGCGAGATTCTTTACAAGCTATCTACGCGACCAGAGAAACGCGTTGGTTCAGATGAGGTTTGGGATAAGTCCGAAGCAGCCTTAGCAGAATCTCTGGACGCTAAAGGCTTGAAGTGGGATTTATTGCCTGGTGAGGGAGCGTTTTACGGCCCTAAGATTGAATTCTCTTTGAAGGATTGTTTAGGCCGAGTATGGCAGTGTGGAACGATTCAAGTAGACTTTTCGATGCCGGGTCGACTAGACGCCCAATATGTAAGTGATCATCAGGAACGTAAAACTCCGGTCATGTTACACCGTGCTGTGTTAGGTTCTTTTGAGCGATTTATCGGTATTTTGATCGAACAGTACGAAGGTGCATTTCCATTCTGGTTGGCGCCTGAACAAGTCGCAATACTGAATATTACCGATAAACAGAGCGAATATTGCAAAAAAATACATAAAAATATCGAAGAAGCGGGATATAGAGCACATCTGGACTTGAGAAACGAGAAGATCGGCTTTAAAATTCGCGAGCACACAATTAACAAGATTCCTTATTTACTTGTTGTGGGTGATAAGGAAGTTGAAAATAATACAGTGGCTATTCGTACTCGTAAGGGAGAGGATCTTGGCGTGATGCCTTTAGAAGATGTTCTCGCGGTCTTCAAAGAAGATTTTGTACAGAAAGGTCGTATCGCAAATTCTGGTGAGTAAGCAGTATAAAATGTGCACCTCATCTATGTTTGCATTTTTAATGTGGAGAAATAGACATTAAGCGTAATAACCAAAGTGGCAAGTCAAAAAAAGCGTTGATCAACGAGAATATCGAAGCAACGGAAGTTCGTCTTATAGCAGAAGATGGTGAGCAGTTAGGTATTGTTCCGATAGAAGACGCGCTGGCTCGTGCCACACAAGTAAGTTTAGATTTGGTTCAAATTGCCAAC
>NZ_LWFE01001190.1:0-5599 GCF_001635675.1 Oleiphilus sp. HI0061
AACGCTAGATAAAGGTTCGACAACAGCTCTTTCTCGAACAAACGATTCACCCTCATTTAGGGCGACAGTATAATGCACGATCCCATTCGGCTGAGGTTCGATATCTTTAAATTGATGCACCAGATTCAAAAGAAGTATTGATGCTGTTGTTACAAGAACCATATTTCCATTTGCCTTAGGTTTCCGTTAAGTTTTTCCGCTTTCTATGCCGAAAAAATTATTACGTAAAGATACATTAATTACTTGAAAGGGAAAGATAACCAGTGCTCAAAATATGCTGAGACTAACCGGAACACCAATGATAATGCTCATTCTCTTAGAAAGGCCTTAATTGCGCCCAACATTGTTTCACCGATGCCAGACAGAAAAAAAGAGGCTTCACGCCTCTTTTAGATTTAGAATTTTTCTATCTCGGCGGCACTGACCGCCATTTCCTGGTAATTCCGATAATCAACTGCTCCGATGCTGGAGCCAAGCATATTGGATATTGAGAACAGCTCCATGGACGTCGCACTTTCAGCACTACCCTGGTGAACCTCATTAAGTACGATCACCGCGTAATCTCCACCCATAATTTCGAACCCAACAATATTATCTGCAAACTGTTCTTGCTTAGCTAAGGTAAACAGCTTGGTAACAACTTCACGGTTCAACATCACATCATCCCGTCGAACACCGTTATGCTGCTTCCAATTCACGCCCATTTCTTGAGCGACAGCAACAGCATCCTCACCCGCTGCGATTCTTGAACGATAAGCCTCTCCAACCGATGCCGCAAACTCTGCTGACTTACTTACTTTAATTTCGTCACGCACCTGCTCTTTTACAGATTCAAGCGGCAAAATGCTAGGCTCATGCAAAGCATCAACTCTAAACACAACAGAGCGACCTTCCGCAAATTCAATCAACTCACTGTTATTTTGCTCAGTAACCAGCTCATCCGAAAACAGCACCTTTTGTACTCTCGGGCTTGCGAAAATTTCATTCACAGTATCGCTAGAAACCCCAGCCAACTGCCTCACTTCAAGAGACAGCTCATCAGCTGCCTCTGCCAGATCAGGAGAAGAGTAAGTAATATCTGCAACATTTTCGGCCAGCTCCGCATATAACTGGTCAGCTTCTTCCTTACGATAACGCTCTTCAAGACCAGCACGCATTTCTTCAAATGCCGGAATTTCATTTGTTTCAATCGACTCAAGCTTAATCAAGTGATAACCAAATTCGGTCTTAACCGGAGCGGATACTTCTCCAGCGGCAAGCGCAAACAAAGCGTTCTCAAAATCCGCAACATACACGCCTTTACCAGAACGACCCAAATCACCTCCAGCAGACGCAGAACCTTCATCTTCTGACAACTCTTTAGCCAATGAATCGAACGCTTCACCTGCTAACAACCTAGCTTCTACTGCTTTGATTTTATCCAGTGCCTGCACTTCAGTCGTATCGTCATCAATTTTAATCAATATATGAGCAGCCGTTCGTTCTTCTTCACCTACGAATTCTGCTTTCTCAGTTTCGTACATTACCATGATTCGCTCTTCATCCACCTCAATTGATTCGGCAAGAGACGCGCGATCAATCGTTAAATAAGAGACATCAACATTACGCGCTTTCTTATACGCATCTTTATGCTCTTCATAATAAGTCGCGACATCTTCGTCACTTACCGCGATTGACTCTATATAATCACTTTTGAAAACTGTAGCCAGACCAAAGTCTCTTGTTTGACGATCCAATGCAACAATCTCATCTCTCTCGTTACCGACAACAAATGCTGAAGCGATCAAGCCTGAACGCGCCTGGTCAATAACAAACTGGGATTTCAAGGACTCTTTATATGATTTCAAAGTTAACGCAGCATTACGCAAAATCATCTGCATTCGTTCATTGCTGAACTTTCCATCGACCTTGAATTGGTCAATATTACGAATGTAGTTTTCAACAGCCTCGTCTGAGATATATAAATCTTTACCTTCTGCGTCCAATACCAAGATCTTTTCGTTGATCAGGCCTTCTAAAACTGAAGACTTTAACAAAGACTCTTCGATAAGATCCGGGTCTGCCCTTTCTCCCATCTGCGCAAGAATCTGGCGACGCTTACCTTCAACTGCCCTTAGGAAGTTACGCTCAGTAATCCCTTCACCATTCACCGTCGCTACTTCAGGTTCACCACTCAAACCTCCGACAATAGACTCTGCACCAAAAAGAGCAAAAACCACCACAATGACGCCAACAATAATCTTTGCGACAGTGCCTTGTGAATTATTACGAATGTCTTGAAGCATACCTTGATTCCTGATTCCCGGTTATTTCTTACTATGTTTATTCTTAATCGCTTACCGCCGCCGGCTTAATTTTTCAGAGCAAAGTCCTAAACCGTCATAAGCTTGTAATTTTTCTAGCCGCCGGATTGTACCCTACAGATCCTGATTTTAAAACAAATGAAATCACAAACGACTCCCCTTACTCACTGCATTAGTGAAAAATCCATCGTGTTGCCCCACAGCATTAGATTCAGACGCAAAATCTCCACGCTAAGCTAAACTTGTATAGCTCACTTAAAAACCTACTCAAGAACTCTTTTATGACCGCTACACACACTAAGCCACTCGTTCGCTCTAGGCTATCCAAATTCAATTCACCTCTTCTTGGTGCTTTTTTTTATCCTCGTCCTACTAATTGTAGGTAAAGCTAGCGCACAAACAGAACCCAGGTTATCCGAGTCATTTAGCGAAGCATCTTCTATGATCAAAGAAGCCAAGCTAAGTCAGCAAAAGATTAACAAAACAATCGCATCAACTGAGGCCTTACTTCGCGAATATCAAAGCTTATCGAGAGCCCTGGAACAAACAAATATAAACTTATCACATCAACAACAGATACATTCTCGCCAACAAACAACGTTGATTGACTATGAAGGCCAGCTATCGCAAGTATCGCAAACAGAGAACAGTTTGATACCAATGCTCCTGGAAATGATTGACTGGATTGATACGCAAGTAAATAACGACCTAGCTTTCCACCAACATAAGAGACTGGCACGTATCGCGGCACTCAAAGAAAAAGCATTTAACCCGGAAATACCGATAAGCCACCTTTACCACTCAGTGCTTGAAGCCTTTCAGATTGAAAACGAGTTTGGCTACAGCATTGAGTCATATCAGCAGGAGATCATAATTGATAACAAAGAAGTGGAAGCACAGATACTTCGGGTTGGGCGTATCGGAATGTATTTCCTCAGTCTTGATCAGCAAAGCGCTGGCTATTGGAGCCAACAAAAGCAAAGCTGGCTTCTGGCGAGCCCCGCCCTTCTTGAAAATGTTGCGCAAGGTATTAAGGTAGCCAAGAAGCAGCTTCCACCTTCCCTTTTAACACTTACTGTTGAAGCGGACGGAAATTAATACTATGAAACACCTCCAAAGCGCATTCATTATTTTCTGCCTGCTGACAACTCCTTGTTTGGCTAACGCTAGCACCGAACCGAACGGTAATCCGCAAAACACATTAAATAAGCTGTACCAAAAGATACAACAAGAAAGAACTCAGCAGGCTCAATCAAACCAAGCCCGAGAACGATCTTTTCAGCAACAAAAGCAGCAACAAAAAGAAAAACTTGCGGCCCTTCAAAAGGAGCTTTCCAATAAAAGAAAGGAACTTAAAACCCTCAACCAGACTGTTAGAAAAACCGAACAAAGCATTGACGATGCAAAACATCAGTTAGCAGAACGAAGTCACGCGCTAAAAGACCTGTTCTCTGTGTGGAAGCAAGCTGTTAAAGATGGTCAGTCGAATATGGAGGCCTCCATTATTAGTCATGAGTCACCTGCAAAGCTTGAAACATTTCGCATGCTGGCAACTAAAACAGCACTCCCCGACTCAGATGACTTAAGAGCCCTTTTCGAGCTACTTCAATATGATATTCAGCAAAACCGCCAAAGCCACACCTACCAAGGTGAAGTAATTACAGTAGATGGCCAGCGAAAACAGACGGTTATCCAACGCATTGGTACGTTTACCACGACCAGCGAAGGTAATTTTCTTGTTCACAACCCGGCGAATAACACTCTAAATACGCTTCCAATACAACCAAATTCAAAATACCAAAGAGTCGTTGAGCAAGCCGAATACCAGGCTCTAAGTCCCAACACACCCCTTACAGCGGTAATCGACCCTTCGAACGGTTTGATACTTGAACAGCTGGCACTGATTCCCAGCTTGGAAGATCGCTTCCACCAAGGCGGATATATTGGCTACGCCATTGTCACATTAGGTTTACTAGGGCTCTTACTAAGCTTGTTTAGATGGTTAACAATCAGCTACTCTCAACGAGCAATCAAAAAACAAATGAGATCACCGTAAATTGCAGACGCTAGCAATCCTCTTGGCCGAATAATTCAGGCCTATCAGGCATGCAAAGGAAATGAGGAAAGCAGTTCAAGTGACGAGCAAAGTACTCAGCTAAAACATGATACGCTTGAAGTTCAGCTACAAGAGATCGTTATGTCCGAGATGCCTAAGCTGGATAAGGGCCTGGGGACAATCAAACTACTCGCTGCAGTCGCCCCTCTTCTGGGCTTACTCGGCACCGTTGTTGGCATGATCAATACCTTTCAAAGTATTACTTTAGTCGGAAACGCAGACCCAAAACTAATGGCTGGCGGGATATCACAAGCGCTAATGACTACAGTTCTTGGACTACTGGTAGCCGTGCCACTACTATTCTCTCACAATCTGTTAGCAGCAAAGTCGAAAAAGGTTCTTATGTTCCTTAGCCAGCAAAGCCTAGGCTTTATTGCAAAATATATGAGTGAACAAGGCTCAATAGAAGCTAACGCAGCTCAAGACACTCGCCCTTCCAAGGCAGACTGTTAAGATGACGCAAATTGGTTTCGACTTTTACTCAAGCATTGATCAATTAATCAAGCTCGGTGGTTTACCTGTCGCGGCCATACTGGCTCTGAGTGTATTAATCTTTATACTTTTTTTTGAACGCTTACTATTCCTAAGTCTCAGCTTTAAAAATACAATTTCAATGTTGGAGAAGTACTGGAGCGAAAGTGCTAGCTTGGCAAAGTCAGGACTAAATTCCTGGGACAAGCAAAGAGTTCAGGAAGCGCTGCTTTCTGAGGCAAGAGCAATGACACGCCACTCTTTTTGGCTCTTGAGAGCAGCGATTATTGCTTGTCCGTTAATCGGGCTAATGGGCACGGTAAGTGGAATGGTACTTGTTTTTGATCAAATATCGTTAAGCGGAACTGGAAACCCTCGTTTGATGGCCTCGGGAATATTTCAGGCAACCCTGCCTACCATGGCAGGCATGCTGATATCGATTATAGGGCTTATTATGCAATACATTCTGCGCCGCTTAAGTTTGCGCGCACAAGGTATACTCAAGCATCAATTCCCCCTATTAGAAGAAGGGGGCGTCAAGGCATGAGAACGCGCTTTCCTTTTTTCAACAATGAAGAAGAAGACGTAGAAATCAATATGACACCAATGTTGGATGTCGTATTCATTCTGCTAATTTTCTTTATTGTTACCACCAGTTTCATTCGCGAAGCGGGCGCTAACATTAACCGCCCTCAAGCCCAGACATCCA
>NZ_LWFE01001191.1:0-6535 GCF_001635675.1 Oleiphilus sp. HI0061
CAGGTTTTTAGGGTTATTTAAGTCAATAGAAGAAATAGAGTTTGTTGCTTTCTTAAAAAATACAGTAACGCCTTTAGACACTGGCTCACTAGGAAAGTGTAGGAATTCCTTTCTTTCTTCAGTTATAGAAGCGGCTAGTATTGCGTCAGCTTTTTTGTTTTTAACTAAACCCAAGCAGCGTTTTCATGGCAATAATCGAATATTAGCTGTTACGCCAAGCTTCTGAAATACTGATAACGCAACTTCTACGTCGGTTCCCACCACTTTATTATCTTCTTCATAGGCAAATGGAGGCCATGGATCTGTGACAATGTCTATTGCTTCATTTGCCCACGCCAACTGTACACAAAGTAAAGCAATTATGAACAATAAGAACTGATTTACTGACAACTTCATATCTGCCCCTTGATCATCAGTGTAGAAAAATTCCAGTTACTAGCTTAGTTGAAAACCCCCTCTTAGGAAACTTAACGATGCCCCTATGAGGCCTTGTTAGCTGCTTTTTGCATACTTTGATTTTAACCGTTTATGACGATGAGCAAATATTGATTGAAATACTGGTTTAAATAAATAACCTAAAAAGCCTAATTTACTTTTGAAATAAACGACATCTCTTATTTTTGCCCCTGAACCATCAGCTGAAATAGTTTGCTCATGTGACCACACATTATTGAGCATAGTTTTTGATGATTCGATAAAACCCATGCTATTGACCGATCTAAATTTAAATCGGTGTAAATCAACCGGGATGAACCCAAATAATAAGATTATGCTCGAAAATATATCGTCATTTACTGGCCACTCAGATATTGGTTTTGCCGGCCATTGTTGAGGGGCCGACATTTTTAATATGGGAGATAACTCGTAATTAACCCCCGACATGACCAATAGGTCTGCCGATAAATTTTCGGGGCAAACTGGCAACGATATTTCCATTTCGAATTTTGGCATGAATTTCCTTATTAAAGCTCACGGAGTTCCACAAGATTGCTTGGTTATGTTTTTAATATATTTTTTCCAGTAAATACCATAGATAGCTATTGGGATAACAAACTCTAAAATCATCGCCGGAATTAGAACACTAGCTGGAGGTCCTACGGACAATATTGAAATTAAACGGCCAAGCCCACCAATAAAAAATACCAAAGCAATAGATGGAATGAACTTATATTGAGCCTGAATATTTTGAGCGACCCAAAAGCAAAAGGCCCCATAAGCTAACCAGAAAACAGAGAAAAATCTTAATTCGTTATCCACTGTTGCTTCTGCACCTCCGGTTGAACCCGGAATTGCGGAAGCACCACCAAATAAGACATTTAACCCAGTTATTGCGACGACTAAAGCTAGTGCATACAAGATGTATTTTAGTGTTGATTCCATTCAATTATACCTCGATGTTGAAGTCTATTTTTTGCCTAACGCCCCGTTAACCGGGCGAGCGGGAGGCTAGTCCTGCTGAATGCTTCGTTAAATTATTTTTCATAGTGGTAACGGTAAGATATAATTATAAGTTTATTATCGTCAACAACATATACCAACCGATTACTGTCATCTATGCGGCGAGACCAGAAATCAGCTAGGCTTTCTTTAAGAGGCTCAGGTTTACGTATACCCATCAAAATGATGACGTTGAGTATCGGGTATGAGCTTGTTGATACGTTTAAGTGTTTTCTTGTCTTGGCCTTGCCAGTAAACATAATCTGACTACGCCTCCGTAGTCGATGCTAATATTTCAATCATCGAGCAATCCATGCTCCTCTGTTTTGCCTGCACGATATTGCTGGATTGATTTACTTAGATGAGCGGCATTTGCAGGACTCTAGAGTAAATGCACTGGTTAGGCATTTTAATCGTCAATTAACAGATGCCCAAAATAAGAGAACACACCTATCATAACACCTGTGAATAGTTGTGCATGTACAAGATAGGACAATTTTTTCAACTCTCTTGGAGAGTATCGCCAGCTGATAAAAATACCGAATAGCCCTTGCCAGATTACTAGTGCGAGTACCGCAGGGAAAAAAAGAATATGCATTGGTAAACCCATTAAAGCGATGTGCAGAAGTATTATAGCCACCGCACCGATACCGAAATATACATGCGTTCTATTTAATAGATTGATCAAACTATCTATAAGCGGCGGGTCAAGCTCTATACTGTATTCTGGTAAGAGCCTTTTAGCGATAGCCCCTTTTCCAAAAAACAATTTGATTAGAGTTCTGGCGTAAATGAATACGAGTAGCCATAAACCAATCTCTCCTAACCCTTCACCTATTTCAGCTAAAAATGTTTCACGCTCTTCAACTGGCGGGTAAAGGCTAAGGGCGTATATATAATATCCAATTGATAAGGCTACAGTGCTTCCTGTAAAAATAAGAATCTTTTTTAAACCCGTAGATACCGATTTCATTGTTTCATATTCCTAACGCCTACATTTGTGGCCGAACGAAGTGAGGTCCGGCCCAGCCGTTTTTTGGCTGGGCGATGCAAGATGGCCTTGTTACACGTTTTGATAGTTTGATACCTCGATAAGGTTGCCGTCAGGATCTCTAAAATATACTGACTCAACTTTACCTTTTGCACCTGTACGGCTTACTGGCCCCTCGATCACTGTAACGTCACAACTGTTTAAATGCTCGATAGCACTACCTATCGGGGTGGTAATAATAAAACATAAATCAGCATTACCTGATTTAACATTATTCGCTTTAGGTTCGAATTCACTGCCCAGTTGATGGAGGTTTATTTTCTGATTGCCAAATGACAACGCAACTCGGGACTCACCGAATATAACTTTTTCCATGCCCAATACTGATTGGTAGAAACTTACACTCTCCTCAATATCTTTGACGGTTAAAACTAAGTGATCAATTCTATCTACTTGCACAATACACCCTGTATTTTTTACATGTAACGCCTTTAGGTGCGGCTTGAACCCGAAGGCGAGACCGGTTGAACGCTTGGTTAGCTTCTATTTTCGGAAGATAGTAAAAACTTTCGTAAATCTCTTTCTTGCCTCAATACGTGAAGGATATAGGCTGAGTCGCTATCTACTTTGTAGAAAACACGACAAGGATTTACTACAACTTCTCTATAATTTAGAGTCGAAATTTCTTCAGGTACTCTGCCTGAGTCAGGGAATTGTTCGAGCCTCTGCACCTTGCTGAAAACGTTTTCTACTAGCTGCCTCGCAGCGTACGGATTACTAACTTCAATATAATCTGCAATATCGTTCAGATTAATTAATGCTGGCTCAGTCCAGATTATTTGAGCCATTTACTCATCTTCTCTTTAGCTTGCGACATGTCCATTGTTCGACCTTCACGGATTGCCTGTTCGCCTTTCGCGATACCTTCCAGGATTTTCATCCGATCTACCATCAACTCATAATCAGCCACATCAACCAAATAGGCTGATGGCTGGCCATGTTCAGTTATAAGAATAGGTTCTTTTGACTCATGCAGATCTGCAAGCAGTTTCGTTGCTTGTCTCTTTAATGTAGTAACGACTTCAGTTCTCATAGTGACACCTTATATTAAAATGTATCACTATAGTATCACTCGAAATCAAAAAAAACTAACGCCTTATGCAGAGGCGAGTGAAACGAGTCCAGCCCACGGCCCTTTGTGGGCGTTCTTTGATTGCCTTGTTAAGGCTTTTAATTTATATTGTACGGTAATTCCGTACATTTAATTGGTGATTATTATGGATAGTGTAAGTGTTAATAAATTTAGAGACAACTTGAAAGGCTTTGTAGAACAGATAGTTGGGAACCATGAGCCCTTAAAGGTAACTAGGCGAGCCGGTGACGATTTTGTTGTGATGAGTGCTGACGACTGGGAAAGAGAGCAAGAAACCTTATATGTTTTGCAGAATACTAACTTGATGAAGCAAATCGCTGACTCGGTAAAAACACATACTGACAATGAAGGTTATAAGCCAAGCAAGGAGGAGATGAGTGAGATCACTGGTCTTTGAGGGAAATACATGGCAAGAATATGAAACCTTAAGAGAAAACGATAAAAAGCTATATAAGGTACTGTGCCGACAACTTAAGGAAATGCTGCGTGGTAACCCTGCCGAAGGAACGGGAAAACCAGAACAACTTAAGCATAATTTATCGGGACTTTGGTCGAGACGTCTAAGCCAGAAAGACCGGTTAATTTATAAATACGACGATGAGTATATTTACATTTTTGCTATTGGTGGGCACTACGGCCAACACTAATAGGCCTTAACGCCCGGCTCACCGAGCAAATTTTATTGGCGGCATTTTTGGAACAAAAATGGTGACACTAAAATTTGTCCGGTGGAGCCGCTTGTTAAATGCTTGGATATGGAATAGCATAACAATACATATAAACAATGCGCATTAGGAGCAAATACCATGCGACCAAGTTTTGACCAGCAAGCGCCTAAGAAAGCTACTAACCTAACAGTAAACAGTGACCTTTTAAATCAAGCTAAAAGTTTGAAAATAAACTTATCAGCGACACTTGAACAAGCCTTGATTGTTCAAGTAAAAAAAGCACAACGCGAACAATGGCTTAAAGAAAATAAAGATGCTATTGACGAGCTGAACAAGTTGAGTGAAGAGAATGGTTTATTTTCTGACTCATTCAGGAGCTTTTAATGAGCCAATTTACGCTTTATTTGAACAAAGACAAAAGCAGTAAAAAAACATACCCCTATTTTGTTGATGTGCAAAACAACTTACTAAATGACTTGAATTCAAGACTAGTTATCCCGTTAACCCCTTCGAAAAAAGTTAACGAAAAAGTAGCTCAGAAGCTATGTCCTACAGTTAGAATTGAAGGAGAGGATTTCGTCCTCGTTACCAACCAAATGACAACTGTGCCTAAAACGCTTCTGAAATCCGAAGTAGACTCTCTAGAACATTATCGCTACCAAATCATTGATGCGATAGATATGTTGATTACTGGCATTTAACGCCAGCCGTAACCGGCGCATTTGTAGTGAGCAGCGCGAACGAAAAATGCCTCCGAGTTTACGGCATTGTTAGGTTTCGAATGCAATCTCTGCCTCCATAAACGTTACGGTACTTCCGTACAGTATGACTCGGTCGGCTTTGACTTCGCATGTAAGGCTGCCACCACGCTTAGAGACTTGCTTGGCGCTTAAAGTGCTTTTCCCAAGTTTACCAGCCCAGTACGGCGCAAGTTTGCAATGCGCTGCACCAGTAACGGGATCTTCGGGGATGCCAATTTTAGGAGCAAAGAATCTACTGACAAAATCCACATCGGAGCCCGGTGCGGTAACGATTACACCGCGAAAATCGAGTTGGCTAAGCAAAGAGTGGGTTGGTGTGATGGCTCGAACGATTGCCTCATTATCAAACACAGCTACGTAATCATCCGCGACCAATACCTCAATGGGGCACACACCAATGGCTTTAACCAAAGTTTCGGAAACCTCACAAGGAGTTAGTGCTAGCGCCGGAAAATCCATTTTTAGTTGATTGCCATCCTTTTCCACGCAAAGGTTGCCGCTACGCGTCTCAAAGATAATCGTTGGTTCAGTATGACCAAGAATTTCAAAGATGACATGAGCCGTTGCCAATGTGGCATGCCCACATAAATCAACCCCCTTAACAGGACTAAACCATCTTAAATTAAACCCAGTTTCTGTGGGCACGAAAAATGCTGTTTCAGATAAATTGTTTTCTTCTGCGATGGCTTGAAGCAATTCATCTTTCAGCCAGTTATCCAATGGACATACTGCCGCCGGGTTTCCCTCGAATGCACGGGTTGCAAAGGCATCAACTTGGTATTGTTTTATTTTCATATCCGATACTGTGTGATAAAAACCTAACGCCGCAATAAAGGGCGAGCGGCGCGCAGCAAAGCGAGTCCAGCCCACGGGCCCTTTCGTGGGCGATCTTTGATTGCTTGGTTATGTACTGTTGTCACGGAAAGGCCTCGATAATAGTGAGAATACCAACCAAGTTAAATATACAAATACTAAGTAAAAAATGCTAAATACAGACCCAAGCGCAAAAGTAGTGACCTGTGAACCTGTATGGACAGTATCTATTGTTGTTTGATGTTCTGGACCAATTTGAACATTTTCAGGTTTTGGTAACAAAGCTGCCACATCACTTTCTGAGAAAAACGCAATATTTAACAACCAATACGAAAACACCAAGAGAGTTGAGAATAATACGATACCAAAACGCTTGAATCGACCCTTTAAGTACTTTGAATTTAAGAATTGTAATATGAATGGGAATGTTAGAAATATTGCTAACAAAGCCACATAAGGTTGAAAGAATGTAAAAATAAGCTCGAACATTGTGACTAACTACTTTTCCTTGTATGTACATAGACATAATGACTCCCCACGTCCCAAAAGAGTGCTGACCTCCTATCGTGGGTTAGCAAAGCCA
The DNA here is from genome assembly GCF_001635675.1 of Oleiphilus sp. HI0061. NCBI lineage: Bacteria > Pseudomonadati > Pseudomonadota > Gammaproteobacteria > Oceanospirillales > Oleiphilaceae > Oleiphilus > Oleiphilus sp. HI0061. Next base: position 6,407 of record NZ_LWFE01001191.1, read on the forward strand.
GAGCCATAATATATGTGTCATACCATATAAGCGGAGGCCAGCACCATGAAAAACAATACCATAATTTTTGTCGGATTGGACACCCATAAGGAGTTCACCGAAGTCGCATATTGCGAAGATCAACGAGGC
>NZ_LWFE01001192.1:0-2753 GCF_001635675.1 Oleiphilus sp. HI0061
TTATTAAGCTACTTTCTATACAGACTATACAGAAGCTTACTTCTTATTACGCTTTCGCTCAGTCTCGGTAAGAAGCTTCTTACGAATACGAATGCTTTCTGGCGTTACTTCAACCAACTCATCATCTTCGATAAACTCAAGCGCCTGCTCTAGCGTATGCGTAATCGGCGGAACCAAGGTCAAGGCCTCATCGGTACCCGATGCACGAACGTTCGTTAGCTGCTTACCTTTGACCGTATTAACAACCAAGTCATTAGAGCGTGAGTGAATGCCGACAATCTGACCTTCATAAATATCAACACCAGGGCCTAAGAATAAACGGCCACGCTGCTGAACAGTAAACAACGAATAAGCAGTGGTCTTACCTTTGACCATACTCACCAACACACCGTTCTGACGCTCAAAAGAGCCACCAGACTTCACTTCGCCATAGTGATCAAAGACACTCGTCATGATGCCTGAACCAGAAGTCAGCGTCAGGAATAATCCACGGAAACCGATCAAACCACGAGAAGGGATAACAAACTCAAGACGCACACGCCCTTTACCATCCAACTCCATATTGGTTAATTCTGCCTTTCGCAAACCCATTGCTTCCATCACAGGCCCTTGATGCTGCTCTTCAACATCAATTACAACCATCTCATACGGCTCGTGAATCTGGCCATCAACTTCTTTCTGGACAACTTCAGGGCGCGATACCGCCATCTCAAAACCTTCACGACGCATTGTTTCAATCAATACAGAAAGGTGTAATTCACCACGACCCGAGACAACAAACTTGTCCGGCGTATCACCTGGCGCCACTCGTAATGCCACATTGTGAATAAGCTCTTGATCAAGACGGTCCTTAATATTACGCGTCGTAACAAACTTACCTTCCAGGCCTGCAAAAGGAGAATCATTCACCACGAAGGTCATACTTACGGTTGGCTCATCTACGTTTAGTGCTGGCAAAGCCTCTACACACTCCGGGTCACACAAAGTATCTGAAATACCTAAGCCATCAATACCATTGATACAAACAATATCTCCAGCATTCGCCAGTGGCGTCTCAACCTGCTCAAGCCCCATATGAGTTTTGACGTTAAGCACCTTGCCTTTACGCTCATTACCCTTGGCATCTTTAATAATTACTTGCTGATTTGGCTTCAATGTTCCGCGAGTAATACGACCTACACCAATAACACCTACGTAGCTGTCGTAAGCCAATGCAGACACCTGCATCTGGAACATTCCTTCAGGATCTACATCAGGCGCTGGCACTTGTTCTGTGATCATCTCATACAGCGGCGTCATATCGTCAGCCATATCCTCAGGGTCTGAACCAGCAATACCATTCAGCGCCGACGCATAAATAACAGGGAAGTCTAACTGTTCATCCGTCGCACCCAAGCTATCAAACAAATCGAAAACCTGATCCATCACCCAGTCTGGACGAGCACCCGGGCGATCTATTTTATTGATTACAACAATAGGACGTAAACCCTGCTCAAACGCTTTTGAAGTCACAAAACGAGTTTGAGGCATCGGCCCATCAACGGCATCAACCAACAGCAATACCGAGTCAACCATCGATAATACACGCTCTACTTCGCCACCGAAGTCAGCGTGCCCAGGTGTGTCAACGATATTGATATGATAGTCATTCCATTGAATGGCTGTATTTTTTGCCAGAATGGTAATACCGCGCTCTTTTTCCTGGTCATTGGAGTCCATGATACGCTCAGAACCTTCGTCCCGACGTTCGAGTGTACCCGATTGGCTTAACAACTTATCTACAAGCGTCGTTTTACCATGATCAACGTGAGCAATGATGGCAATATTTCTTAATTTCTCTATCACAATACGGGTACCTGTTATCCTGAAAAGACTAAATCCAAGACTTAAATTAAAAGTAACTGAATATAAATTGGACGCGAATTATACAGAAAGAACGTCATATTAAAATGCAGTAAACAAATATTTTACATTTTAGTTTTTTACTGTCGCACCATTTTATTGCACTAAACAGCATGAAGCACCGCTATGGTGCGCATTACATCGTAAAAATCCACTGATACTCCCTTCCAGCCACCTATTTTCAAGCACTTACAAATAATCAAAATTGGCAAACATATTGCACACTGACATAGAAAAACTAATGTCAACAAATAATTGGGGAATAATGAAGATAGTTCTGCTATCCTTCATTTTTTCCTCTTCCAGGCTGCCCAGCAAAGGCGTCTGACAACTTGGACGGTACTTGAAATATAAATAGTATTTGAAAAGTTTGTTTAGACTGGTTAGGCCGGACACCTGCTGCGAAAATCGCTAGGCACTGCGCATGTCGCAACTTGAGTGTGACAATTTAGTGCAGTGCTCGGCACTTGAAATAACATGAAACAAACCTTTGTTTCGAATACGTCCAAAAATGGAGAAATTAGAATGTCAGAGAAAACTCTCGGCCTAATCAAAGAAAACGAAGTCACATGGGTCGACCTTCGCTTCACAGATACTCGCGGTAAAGAACAACACGTAAGCATTCCATCTTCTGAAGTTGACGAAGACTTCTTCGAAGAAGGCAAAATGTTTGACGGTTCATCAATTGCTGGCTGGAAAGGCATCAACGAATCAGACATGATCCTTATGCCTGAAGACGCTACAGCAGTACTTGACCCGTTCACAGAAGAAAGCACTTTGATCCTTCGTTGTAACATCGTTGAGCCTTCAACTATGCAAGGCTACGAGCGCGACCCACGCTCTGTTGCGAT
>NZ_LWFE01001193.1:0-5002 GCF_001635675.1 Oleiphilus sp. HI0061
TTGATGCAGTGTCGGATGTGTATAACTTTTCTCATTCTCAAATTCAGCCTTCTCCCGAGCTTTCCCAAACGAGTCAGGCGCAATATGTTAAAGGTTTGGGAAGTACCGAAGAAAAAATGGTGATTATTTTGGAGCTTAGCGAGCAATTGATCGCTGATCCAGATCAGGTTGCCGGACGACAATTACTAGCGAGTTAAGGTTCTTAAGTGGATTCTGATCGATCACGAGAGTTTGCGATGTCCGATGCTGATTTCCAGGAAATCAGCGAGTTGGCCTATAAGTATACTGGCATAGTGCTGGGGCCCCATAAGAAAGATATGGTTTATGGCCGCCTGGCGCGTAGGCTCAGAGATGTTCGTTTGGGCTCAGTAAGTGAATATCTGTCTTTGATTCGTAATGAAAACAGCGAAGAAGTTAGTCGTTTTATTAATGCGATTACGACGAATCTCACATCCTTCTTTAGAGAGAACCATCATTTCGAGTTTCTTGGAGATAAGCTCTGTAAGGAGCTAAAGAATAGCAACGCTGCTTCAAGGCGAATTAGAGTTTGGTCTGCAGGCTGCTCTTCTGGTGAGGAACCTTATAGCATTGCAATGACCATTCGGGATAACTTTGATTTAAGTGGCTGGGACTGCAAAATTCTAGCTACTGACTTAGATTCCAAAGTTTTGGGAAAAGGTCAGCAAGGTGTTTACGGGGTTGAGCGAATTGAATCGCTTCCTCAAGAGATCAAGCGGAAGTGGTTCATGTTTGATAAGAACCACCCGGATATCGTTAAGGTTAAACCTGATTTGCAGGAGTTAATTAGATTTAAGCGCCTAAACTTATTGGAACGCTGGCCAATGAAAGGCCCGTTCGACCTAATATTCTGTCGGAATGTCGTTATTTACTTTAATGAAGAGACTCAAGCAGTTTTGTTCAACAGGTATGCCGATATGCTTAAAGATGGGGGCTATTTGATAATTGGTCACTCAGAGAGCTTGAGTAGAGTATGTACAAGGTTTAAGCCAATAGGTAAGACCATCTACCAGAAAATTTCTTAGTATTGAATGTTGATTGTCGTTCAGGGCAGCAATATTACAGTTAATGTAGGATAGTTAGTAAATGTCACAAAATCACACTTTACCACCACCCCTAGCAGGCTTTGAGCATGTGAACAGGTATTGGGATAAGCGAATGAATGTTCCCGCTGCTAAAATAATGCCGGGTGAGTTCTATGTGAGCAAAACTGGAGAAATGATTGTTACCGTACTGGGTTCCTGTATTTCTGCCTGTGTTCGAGATGTGCAACTTGGTATAGGTGGAATGAATCACTTTATGTTACCAGAGCAAGGGGCTCATTCGACGGAAAAGTGGGGAGCTTCAGAAATAAGCAGTGCCTCCAGGTACGGAAACTGGGCGATGGAATTTCTTATTAACGAAATCCTAAAGCTTGGTGGTACGCGTCGAAATCTCGAAATCAAAGTTTTTGGTGGCGGCAATGTTCTTAGCAACATGACTGACATTGGTAAGCGAAATATAGCGTACGTAAGAAAGTACATTTACGAAGAAAATTTTGAGCTAGCAGCGGAAGATGTTGGTGATATATACCCGAGAAAGGTCTTGTATTTTCCCGATACCGGTGCACTTAAAGTAAGAAAGCTTAGAGAAACAACAAACGATACAGTCTTGCAAAGAGAGATTAGCTATAGCAATGACTTGAAGCAAAAGTCCGCACCAAGCGGTGGTGTTGAGTTGTTTGACTGATTCGCGCAGTAATATGTCGTACTTTTCGTGGAGAAGTAGGTTTGAGTAAGATAAAAGTTTTAATTGTTGATGACTCCGAGCTAATTAGGCAGGTTTTATCTGAAATTATTGGCTCGGCACCAGACCTTGAGGTTGTGGCTGTCGCTGAGCATCCGCTTGATGCTCGTGAGAAAATTAAGCAGTTCAGTCCAGATGTACTGACTTTGGATATTGAAATGCCAAAAATGGATGGCATTACATTTCTGCGAAATTTGATGAGATTGCGTCCCATGCCGGTCGTTATGATCTCTACTTTAACTAGTAAAGGAGCTCCGGCTACGCTTGATGCGCTTTCAATTGGCGCAGTTGACTATATCGCAAAACCACAAGGTGGTTCCTGGGATAACCTTTCGGATTATGCGCTAACAATTCAGAGTAAAGTTAGAAATGCTGCCATTGCGAATATGGCGGCTCATGATAGAGTGCTTTCGTCGAAGCAAGCTTCTAGTGAGGCGACAGAAAAACGTAAATTTGACGGGCGAAAAATTATTTGTATCGGAAGTTCTACGGGTGGAACGGAAGCTCTACGTGAAGTCCTGCAAGGGATGCCAGCAAACTGCCCGCCTATTGTTATGGCGCAGCATATACCTGCTACCTTTAGTGCCTCATTGGCGCAGCGGCTTGATGGACACTGTGAAATCACAGTTAAGGAAGCAAAGAGTGGTATGCCTTTGGAGCCGGGCCATGCTTATTTAGCGCCAGGCGACTTCCATTTAAAAGTTTACGAGAAAAACGGGCGCTTGGTTACCTCTCTATATGATGGAGAGAAGGTCAGTGGTCATAAGCCTTCGGTCAATGTATTATTCGACTCAGTCGCACAGCATTATGGGAAATATGCAGTTTCAGCTATCCTAACGGGGATGGGAAGTGATGGCGCCGAAGGTATGGAAAGAATACTTTCAGTGGGCGGTGCAACTTTTGCTCAAGATGAAGCAACGAGTGTTGTATGGGGAATGCCCGGCGCAGCTGTTAAACTTAACGCTGTGCAAAAAGTGCTCCCGATAAATAAAATTCGAGAAGCGCTACTTAAGGCTTGTGAAAGGTAGCGTTAGGAAATATCTATTTAGACAAAGGTGAGGCATAAATGTCAATCACATCAGTACTTTCAACGGATGATAACTCTCTAACTATTGCGATTAAAGGTCGCTTTGACTTTGCTTCGCATCAGAGTTTTTGTGACGCTTACGAAGGAAAAGACAACGGTGTTAGTGAATATCGCATCGATATGCGCGACGTCAGTTATCTAGACAGCTCTGCTTTGGGAATGTTGTTGTTACTTAAGGATCACGCAAAAGAAAATGTAAAAATCAGCATAGTTCACTGTTCTGATGAGGTAAAAAAGATATTCGAGATCTCTAATTTTAAACAGCTATTCGATATTCATTAAATTAAGTACCATTCTCTAAATAGCGGATATTGGCCCGATATTCGCATAATCCTCCCTAAAGCGTAGTGTAATCAAGTTAGACGACTAACTTGAGCGCCTACAATTCGCTTGTCCTAAAGCTATTTTTTCTAAGTCATAATTAATATGGCTTGAGCGAAACGGGTGGTTGTTGTTCATGCAAAATATATCTCTATCAAACCCTGTATCAGCAGGAAACGCACCAGCAGCGTCAACTAGCGGTCCAGCATTGGGCGCGAGCAGCGAACCGGGTGCATCACCCATAGAGGGTTCATTTGGTGCTACATTAACAGGTGTCTATCAGTCTTCTATAAGTCCTGAGAAACTTGATGATATTGCTGCTAAGCTTGAAGCTTTAGGGCTGGATTCAAGCTTCCTGGATGATATCAACGCATTATTGAGTGGCAATTTAATGTCTCTGGATGCGGCACAGCAAGGCATAGAATTGCCGGAAATGAGTACTTTTCTTTCTAACTCGCTGGCAGAGCTTGAGAGTGGTCTTGGATTTTCAAGTGATGACATACCCGAAGATGTGTTGGCATCTTTGCTAAATACGGTAAATGGGATACAACAAGCCCTTGCACCGGTAAGTGCTAACCTTCCACAAGCATTGACTGGGCTTGATTCAGGTGTGGCGCCAGTAAGTGTTTTGCCTGGCGTATCTTTTCAAAACCAGGATGCTAAGAAGTCTCAGGTGAACCTAAATACGGCAAACCAAATTCAAGCAGCTCCGCTTACCAATTCTAATATTGATTCAGGGCTTGGGTTGTCTCCTCAGAATTTGTCCCAAAATGGCAGTGCTAAGCTCAATTTGGAAGAGGAGGTTGTTAGTCAGGCATTGCAAGGTGAATCAAAGTTTAAGGCGATTGCGGATAGTACTAGTAGTGTTGAAAGCATTCTGGAAAAAACGATTGGTAGTGGTGTAGAGCGTTCATCTTCGCTACTTAAAACAACGTTTTCGGAAGTGCAGCAGAAATTAGATAACGCGCCTTACTCGACAACAGTAATGACGGGTTTGGATGAGGTTGAGTGGGGGGAGGAAGTTGGCCAGAAGATAGTTTGGCTTACGGGAAAGGCAATTCAGTCTGCAGAGATCCACTTAAACCCTGCTGAGCTTGGTCCAATTGATGTAAAAATTTCTGTTCAAAATGATGCAGCAGCCATTACATTTAACGCCCATAATGCTTCAGTCAGGGAAATGCTTGAATCTAACGTTGTGCGTTTACGTGAAATGATGGAGACAAACGGCGTTGAGCTTCAGGAAGTGAATGTCGATGCACGCAGCGGTGATGAGCGTTTTGCATCCAATGATCAGCAGCAAGGTTCTAATGGCTCGGAAGATCAGCAAGAAGATTCTGAAGATTCTAGTAGTGAAACAGCTACGACAGAATCGATTTCACGCTCCTCTTCAAATCTCGTTGACTACTTTGCCTGATAAGTTTTTATCAGGCCCTCTTCATTTTCGCCCTCTTTAAGCTAAACTAATATCAAATAGTTAAAGGCAACAGTTAAGCTTCCGTTTAAACGGAGAACTGTTGTTTTTGGCATACACTTTGCTGGATATCTGTAAAGGTGCTCAGCTGCGATTTGATATGACGGGATTTTGACGTGGCAGAAGAAGAAAACAAAACTGAAGAAGAGCAATCTGGCGAAGGTGGTTCAAAGAAAAAGCTAATTATTATTATTGCGATCGTTGCAATTTTAGCTATTGGTCTATCGGTTGGTGTGACGATGTTTTTGCTTGGTGGCGATGAAGACGCACCAACTGAACCGGTTATTGAAGAAGAAGTAAAGGAGCCAGCTAGCTACATT
>NZ_LWFE01001194.1:0-10850 GCF_001635675.1 Oleiphilus sp. HI0061
CGATGAATTTTGGCGTTTATACAAGCAAGACAGGTTAAGAGTGTCAATTAGCAATACAGATATAGATAACTTGCGAAAACTAATCAGCGGAACAATCGACTTATTTCCTATCTCTGAATTCACAGGAAAGTACCTGCTTCATAGAAACTTTTCACCAGCTGAAATAGAATCGATCGGAATCAACACTAAAGCACTCAGTGAAGGTAAAAACTATATTTTATTTTCCAAAACCCAGCCAGACAGCCAATACTATCTAAATATTCTGAATGCCGGGCTCGAAGCGCTCAGACAAGAAGGTAAATTTCGAATTTTCCAAGAAGAAATGTTTAAATGAAACAGCTCTATTTATCTCTCATATTATTATTTGGTTTCAGTTTTTATGCGCTGGCTAGCAATCAGCCAATCAGCTTTGATCACAGTACCGAAAACATAGTTCTAGCCAATCATATTGTATATTTTGAAGATAAAGACCACTCACTGACGCCTGGGAATATCCACACAATACAGAATACTCAATGGCAATCTTTACCTGAAGGTCGTGCCAACTTTGGTTTTTCAAGTAGTGCTTATTGGTTTCGCTTTGCTGTACAAAACGAGACGCCTGTTGATATACCCGCTTACCTACACGTCAACTATAGCCAGCTAGATAATATACAGTTGTTTCACAGCATTCCAGGTTCACCTTCTCATTCGGTGACTCTAAAAAAACTTGTCGAAACCGGAGACCGATTCAATTTTGCACAAAGACCCATCGAGTTTCCTACTTTTGTTTTACCGCTTGAGCTCTCTGCCGGGCAGCCTCAAGAGTACTTTGTGAAGGTGAGCAGTGAAGGCTCTCTTCAGGTTCCTATGCAACTATGGGAGCAAGAGAGTTTTCTACTACAAGCGAATAACTCACTATTTCTCTACGGCTGCTTTTTAAGTGCGCTTTTGATTATGAGTGCCTATAACCTGTGCCTGTTTCTAATCATCCGCGACAAAACCTACTTGCTCTACAGCTTTTTCATCCTTTGTATGGCTGGGATGCATAGTTCACTAGATGGCTTTGCCTATCAATGGTTCTGGCCTAGTGCGCCCAGCTGGCATCAAATATCTGCAATTACCTTTATCTCTTTTGGCTTACTATCTACGATGCTCTTCACCCGGACAATACTCCCCATACCAGAGAAAAGTATCCTCTACCGTGGTATCAAGTTGCTTACTTTTTTGACTGTTGTCTCTGCTATCACCAGCCTATTTCTACCCTATCGCCAGGCAGCCATCCTTAATGGTGGCATGACTGTCATAGTGATGAGCAGCGTCACCTTTATCTGCTTGGCAATGCTTCGGTTTAGCCCGCGTATTGCACGCTTCTTCTGCATCGCATGGGGCGCTTACTTTTTGGGTATCGTACTAAAGTCTTCAAGCAAAATGGGCTATTTGCCCTCCTCTACCTTTACCGAATACGCTGGAAATATTGGCGGTGTCGTGGGCATTGTTATTATATCAATGGCATTGGCTGACCGAATCAATAGCGAAAGGCGAGCACGAGAGCAAGCACAATCCCAATCTATTGGTAACCTCAAACGCTTTGAAAACCTCTACCAAAATTCACTTGAGGGAATATTCAGCTACGACAAAAAAGGGACCTTGTTGTCAGCAAACCCAGCCTTTTTGTCACTGATAGGTTTAGAGGATATTCCGTCGTTTAGCGGAAAAACTAAAGACTTAAACGGTTATTACCTTTCAGAAAAAGAGTTCACTGAGTTTTTCAAAGCGGTTAAGAAGTCAGGCCAAGTTGTCGACTACGAAGCTCAGCTCAGCAACTCCCTAGGTGACTCCATGTGGGTGAATATTTCTGCCCGTTATGTGAACGAGCAGGGAAACGAGGAACTGGAAGGAACTCTAATCAATATTAATGAACGAAAAGCCTTTGAACAGCAGCTAAAACATTTGGCTGAGCACGACTCTTTAACAGGCTTTTATAACCGTAGAACCTTTGAGAGTTCAGCAAAAGAGTTATTGCTTAAAGTTCAAGCAGGTGAAGATTCGGCCTGCTTACTATATATGGATCTAGACCAGTTTAAGATTGTGAATGACCTCTGTGGCCACACTGCAGGCGACATCTTGCTAAAAAATATTAGCCAGAAGCTGCTTCAAGAAGTAAAAGCGCTCGGGCCTCAGCAGATCATCGCTCGACTGGGGGGCGATGAATTCGGCATTCTCGTTAGCCAAACAAGTCTTCCCAAAGCAAGGCTTATTGCCGAAAGTCTCAGAGAAGCCGTCGAGAAATTTTTATTTATCTGGGAAGGTAAGCGTTACAGCATTGGCGTCAGTATCGGCTTGGTTGAAATATACCCTTATCACCAGAATGTAGAACAACTACTAGCCATGGCGGATGCTGCTTGCTATATGGCCAAAGACCAAGGGCGTAATCGTGTTCATGTATTCATTGAGTCTGATAAAGACCTACAGTTCCGACAGCTCGAAATGCAATGGGTCACAACAATTAAAGAAGCACTAACGAATGATCAGTTCTTTTTAGTCTTTCAACACATTGCGCCCAACCAAGGTCAAGAGCAAAACTTTCATTACGAAATCCTGCTTCGCCTGATCAATAGCAACGGCAACCTTTGTTCTCCAGGCCAGTTCTTGCCCGCGGCAGAACGCTATAACCTCATGCCTAATATAGATCGCTGGGTCATCAAGAATTACTTCGCTTGGTTAGGTAAACACCCCGAGCACTTGGAAAAGCTCGGCTGTGCCAGTATTAACCTCAGTCCACAGAGCATTGGTCAAAAAGAATTCTCAGCTTTTCTGGTTAATCTCTTTGAAGAGAATAAGGTGCCGCCCCATAAAGTCTGCTTTGAGATCACCGAAAGCATGGCGATCACGCATCTAGATAATACCCAGAATTTCATCGATAAATTCAGGGCGCTCGGCTGTCGCTTTGCACTCGACGATTTTGGCACAGGCTTTTCATCCTATGCCTATCTAAAGGACCTTAATATTGACTACCTAAAAATCGATGGCGTATTTGTTAAAAACTTATGCGATGATGCCGTAAATACCGCAATGATCAAATCAATTGCCGACGTCGCAAGTGCTATAGGCATAGAAACGATTGCAGAGTTTGTTGAAACAGCAGAGATTCAAGATAAGCTGACCGAAATAGGCATCACTTACTCTCAAGGCTATCATATTCATAAGCCAGTAAAGCTTGATTCCCTTGCGCTTGAAGAGAGTAGAGCCCAACCTAACAGCCATGAAGAAGGTAATAGCTAGTCAATATGAGTACCTTATATATTACGGGCGCAGGTGTTAGCGCAGAAAGTGGCATTCCAACGTTTAGAGGTGAGGATGGCTTTTGGACCATTGGCAGTAAGAACTATACCCCGATGGAAATGGCTACGCGCCGAATGTACACCGAAAACCCGGTAGAATTTCTATCTTGGTACTATCATCGTTTTGCAACGTATCGCCATCACGGGCCAAATGAAGTGCACCATTGGCTCGCAGATAAAAACCTGATCACCCAAAATATTGATGGTCTTGATGGTAAGGCCGGCAACAAAGATTATATCGCAATTCATGGGCGCTTAGATCAAATGACGCGTTTTCATGAGCAAGGCCCAACGGTTGAGACTTATCAAACGCCTTGGGAACAAGTGGATGAAGAGAATCTTGTCGACTCACTACTTTCCCTGTTTAAAATTAGTAAGCACACACTTACACCAGAGCTAGACGTTTCACAAAAGCCTTACGTTTTGCTCTTCGATGAGTTCTACACTGATCTTTACAGAATATCAGAGGCACAGGAACGAATGCGTTATGCCTCGAAGATGGTATTTATGGGCACCTCCTTTAGTGTCAATATTACTCAAATGGCCCTGGAAACGGCTGTTCATAACGATATCCCGATAGAAATCGTAGACCCGAAGCCCGTGAAAATTCACTACCAAAATACAACTTATCATCAGGTAAAGGCGTCTGATTATATTAAGAGAGTGACTTAACGTGAGTCTAGTTCAATTGATTTATGTGAGTACGGCTTCCAAGGTTTTAACCCTAGAAGACTTGAAAAGTATTGTTGAAGTCGCAAAGCTGAATAATCAAAAGCATATGATTAGCGGTTTTCTATGCTCAGATAAGCGCTATTTCAACATATCAAAACAGACTATCGCCACAAGGCCTTAAAGCTTATCGTTTATAACGAAACGACTAGCCGCTCTTTTCCCGAGTGGGCAATGGGAGCCGTTCTTCAAGTCGGGAGTCACGAGAAAATACTCGCAAAGTTCAACCCTGATCGTTCATTTCAACCGTATGCTTTAAGTCCAAGTGATAGCCTTAGTTTCTTACAGGCGTTTTCTGAATTCAGAGGGATGCCAAAAAGCACTTAATCAGAAAGACGAGCCTGGCTGCTCCAGAAACGCTAACTCTGGCTGACTCGACTCTCTTCCAAGTATCTGATTACGATGAGGGTAGCGACCAAAACGATCAATAATTTCCTTATGGCGCTTTTCAAATTCAAGATTGCGCTCCAAACCCTTTTGAGAATAAAGCGACAACGCAACTTCATGAATCGCTCTTGATTCACTATGCATGAAAGGCATATACAGAAAACTTCGCTCAGTGGGTTCAAGTGCTAAATCTGCACGACAAGCGATCGCTTCCTGAGCCAGCACCAAAGCAAGTGTATCAGAAGCGAAAGCAGCCGGCGTATCTCGATACATATTTCGAGAGAATTGATCTAGAACGATAATCTCAGCCAACCGGCCTTCGGGGCTTGAACGCCAAGTGTAGAGTTCCCCCGCATTCGCTTGGCGGTGCAAGGAAGCAAAACGCCCTTGAATCAGGGCGTCGAAATCAGAGTCCTTAACAAACCAGCTCGAAGGTTCGATTTCTTCAAACCAGAAACTCAATACAGATTGGCACATTGTTTCAGCTAAGTCCTTAATTAAGTAAAACCTAACTGTAGACCTTGAAACACACAAATGCGAGTCGTCGAGAGCTAAGGGCGACTCGGCGAGGGGTAGAACCCTCTGCCTAGAGAGTCGATAAAAAGTTACAGCCCTGAATGGCACTTACTTAAGGAGAAATTGGCGTCATTCCCTTGAACAAGGGAATCCATTGTTTTGAGGCTAACTCAATGAAATTGAAGGACCATGACTATCGCTAACCTATAGATTTCTAGTCTTTTTTAACTCTCTAGGTCAGCCAAACGGCTGAAAAACAATGGATTCCCGCCCCGCCCAGGCGGCCCTCTCTTGCTGCGCAATTCACCTTGTGCGCGGGAATGACGAGTTTCGGGGCGAAATCAAGCTTAAGTAAGTGCCATTGGTTACAGCCCTCTTTTCAGAAAAGGACTAACTTAAGTAAGCCGCCTTCAAGTCATACATCTAAACCTGAAACGTACGCTGCATTTCGTCCAGCACTTCCCCTTCGTTCTCGGGCTCATAATGCGGAGGCATCCATGCAGGTCTTTCATTCTGATAAATCATACCAAGCCCGAAGCCATCATCCCTCTGAATTTCAGCAGCGGTCTGAATTGGGTCGTGAGTGTGCTCCTGACCAAACTCATGGACCATTTCCTTCCAATGCTTTTGCTCAGGTACAAAGGTGACACACTGGCTCAATGCCTGCACGAAGGAGAAACCTTCATGTTCAATAGCCTTAACGATTAAATCCGTTAGCTGCTTCGGATCACCATAATAACCACGCGCGATAAATCCGGCCCCGGCACCCAGTGCAAGGCTCGCTGGCTGCAGTGCAGGAACACCCGTGCCATGAGGGGTTAGTTTACTGTGATCCCAATCCGAAGGCGTCGTAGGTGAAGCCTGCCCTTTAGTCATACCGTAGACTTCATTATCCATGGCGATATAGGTGAAATTGATATTCCGTCGACAGGCATGCAAAAAGTGATTGCCACCAATAGAAAAACCATCACCATCGCCTCCCACCGCGATGACAGTCAAATCCGGACGTGCCACCTTCAAACCACCCGCCACGGGCAGCGCCCGACCGTGAACACCATGAAAACCGAATAAATGTGTGTAGGCAGGCAAACGAGACGAACAGCCAATACCCGAAATGATAGCAACATTCTCCGGGTCAAGGTTGAGTTTTGCCAAAGCACGGGTTAAAGCAGCTAACACTGAATAGTGCCCACAACCGGCACACCAAATTGGGCTGACCGTAGACTTATAATCCTTCGCTTTTCTTGTTGCTATGTTTTTATTCTCAGCAGTTGGCGACATGTTCTACCTCCAGAGCGTTCTGTTCCCATTGATTAAAGGCACCGATAATATGCTTCGGCCGGATAGGTAAAGGGCCCGGAATAGCCAAGCTTTGGTGAGCACAAGGAAAGTCTACATGCGCCCTTAACCAAGCCATAAACTGGGCACCATGACTCTGCTCGACAACAAGTACTTTTTCTGCACCCTCTAGCTCGCGCAACAGCGCCTCGGTTTGTAGTGGCGCGATCAAACGTAAAGCAATGACTCGGCATGCCTCACCTTGCTCGGTCATTCTTTCAGCCGCTTCTTTAGCTACCGATGAGACCGACCCCCAACAAACTATGGCGCTTTCACCCTGCCCTGACACCTCAGCCCAATGTTCAGAATAATCGAACTGACGAAGCTTCTCGGCGCGTTTCTGCAGCTGCTCGCGATGCATTTCTGTGGCAGCAGAAGGCGTGCCATGTTGGTTATGCTCCAACCCGTCTGCGGTATACATCATGTCTTCTTCACCAGGAATCGACATAGGTGAGATACCGCTATCAGTTAGTGCGTAACGATGATAAGGCGTATCTGAATGCGCTGCGATCAAGCGTTCACCCTTTTCTTGCCAAAGCTGCGGCTCCAGAAGGCTTGCATCTGACTGGGCCATTGATTGGTCAGACAAGGTAATCACTGGCACCTGCAGGTGTTCTGCCAACCACACTGACCAACCCGTGGTAAAGGCACTGTCTGCAATCGATAACATGGCAGTCACCACATGCGGCGCATCGCCATGCAAACCATGTAGCGCCATATTTAGATCAGACTGCTCTGATTTGGTGGGAATACCCGTTGAAGGGCCTCCTCGCATCACATTCACAATTACCAGATGAGTTTCACTGGCAACGGCCAAACCTATAGACTCAGCCATCAATGCTAAACCAGGGCCAGAGGTAGCGGTAAGCGACGAAACACCGCCAAAAGACGATCCGATAATCATATTGATAGAGGCCAGCTCATCTTCAGCCTGAACCAAACTGCCGCCCAATTTTTCCAAATTTGGCGCGAGCCACTCAAGAATGCCCGAAGCCGGTGTAATCGGATAAGCCGCAACAAAGCGCGTACCTGCCTTTAGCGCACCGAGACCACAAGACTCACTACCATTTACCAACCATTGTGGAGATTTTTCACTCTTATCTGCCAATTGAACTTGCGCCACTTCCTGGTATTGGTCAGCCAGGTTCCAACCCGCAATTAACCAGTCTTCAGCCTGCGACAGCAACTCTTCTTTCTTGGCAAAGTGCTCTCTCAATACCTTCTGTATCGTGCCTTGCTCCAAACCTAAGAATTTAGCTAACAGGCCCGCAGCGACAATATTCTCTCCGCCATCAGCGGTCTCACTTGCCAGTGTATCCAATGGAAGCTCGACGACGCGAGCACCAGAGTCTTTAACAAACTCTGGAGTCTTAGTCTGATCTTTCCCTATGATAACGACACTGTTTTCGTTCAATGGCACTTCAGCACTAAAACGCGTGACATGGTCAGTATCAAGCAAGACGAGTAAGTCGAAATAGTCATCAGGGGATTGAACAGGATGATTTGAAAAACGAAGAAGGCTTAAAGACTCCCCTCCCCTTATTTGCGGCCCGAAAGAGCGTTGCGCCAAACCGAAGTAGCCTGCTTTGGCGCAAGCCTTGAGCAGTAACTGTCCGGTTGTGATAACACCCGTACCGCCGTAGCCAGCGATGGCAATGGAAACGGATTGCTTGGTCATATAGCCTCCTCTTATTGTTTAAGGAAACCATTACACAGAGCGCAGGCTAGGTAAATGAGTCAGATCAAGTGTGGGCAGTTATAGTAAGCCGAGTTTAAAAAAGCTAGGCAGAGGCTCCCCCTCATTAATCAAGGGCGTGCTAAATTGCTAGCGAGCCTTGGAAGGCTCTGTTTACAAAGTGACTACCCACCATCTAGCCGTTGTAAACTAAGCAAAGAGCAATAAAAAACTAAGCATTCTAATTCGGTTTAAAGTTCTTCGGCGATAGACCGTACCAGCGTTTAAAAGCTCGGCTGAAACTTGATGCATCACTATAACCCAAGCTTTCAGCCAAAGTTTCAATGGATATATCCTGTTTTCGAATATGAGCCAGTGCAACGCGCTTACGTTCCTCTTCTAATAGCTCTTTATATGATGTTTCATGAGACTGAAGATGACGCCGTAAGGTACGCGGAGACATACAAAGCTCAGAGGCTAAGGTATCAAGAGACAATTCTTGGAAAATATCTCTACGAATAATGAATTTCACGCGATCTAAAACCGTATTATCAGGGCAAACTTCACTCAAACGCTCCTGACAACATTGTTCATTTAACTGGGCCGAATCTTTGTTGTAGAAAACCAGAGGCTGCTTAAGCAAGGCTTCAGACAAAACAATTCGATTCTGATCCTGATTAAAAAATACCGGCACCGAAAAGAACTCGTCGTAAGCCTCAATTACCTTCGGTTGATCGAAGGAAAAGTGTATCTGGCCCGCTTTATCATGGTCATCCAGCTCAACGCCCCCCATAAAAAAGCGCCCTAAGGAGTAAATTACAGAGCAGGTGAATTCCATAAAATAAGGTAGCGCGTCACCCAAGTCTTGTTTAGGCGTCAGGGTTAACACTCCCAATCCAGATTTTTGCATTTCAAACTTGAAACCCAGTATCTGTGTAAATAAAGGTTGATACTTGGTCAGAAGTTCCATCGCTTGCTGAACATTCTCACTACTCATAATTCGAGCCGCGAGTACTCCATCATGATGCAGAAAACTCTGCTCTCCCAAGTAAAGTGCAAAAGGATGATGAGGAAGCAAACGCCTCGCATTAATAATCAGCTGCTTGTACTGAAGAAAATTTATCGTCTGATCAGTCTCGGATAAATCCTGAAACTGAAGCCCTGTATCTTTTAACAAGGACCTCAGATCTACCTTATTCATCATGAGGATTTTAACTAGCGGCTTAACACGCGCGATAGGGATAAAGACCTCACCCGAAGTCTGATATTCAGTACGTAAGTTTCGGTGCCCGATTTTGGCTATATTTAAAGCGCCCATAGTTAACCTTTCATTTTGTTTTTATTATCAATGAATATTTTGAGTCAGTGAAAAAAGGCTTTCTTACCTTGCCCTAAAATACTCATAAATGTTGCTATATGAACATATCGTATCGAGCAACCAAAGTTTTTGAAAGTAACCATCGCTCATTTCGCTAAAAAGATGTTATTTTTTGATCAGCTTATCATTCCTGCTGATAAATCTCGACATAACATATAAAACTTTCTTCATAGCTTTTTGCCGAAGAATTAACCTGGATCAAGATCAGCTATTTACTCAGCAAGGCTAGCAAGGAATACTTAATAAGAACTACACTATTTAACTTCATGGCTGTACCAAGAAAATAACAACTCAGTAGTCTGCTTATGGAAAACCAGCTTCGTATTTCTGAAATCTGCCAAGGCTTTGATAACAATCCCAAGCGAATGATTGATATCCTTTGGGCGATACAAAACACCTTAGGTTGGATCAGTGGCGACTCAATGAAGTTAGTCGCAGAAAAAACCAACAGTCACCGAGTCGTTGTTGAAGGGGTCGCGAGTTTCTATAGTTTTTTCAAAACTAGCCCTCAAGGAAAAATCATCATTCACCTGAGTGAAGATATAATCGACCAGCATAAGGGGAGCGCGGAAATTCTGCAGGCCTTTGAGTTGGCATTAGGGATCCCTGTTGGCAACACGACTCTGGATGGGAAGTTTTCACTCCACCTCACGCCCTGCATAGGCATGAGTGACCAAGCCCCTGCCGCCCTGATTAACGAGCACGTCGTCACCTCGTTAACACCAAGCAAAGTGAAACGTTTAGTTAACGCACTAAAACGTACACTCAAAGCATCTGAATCCGATAACTGGAGAGCACTATCCACCCGAATTCATGACACGTGTTTATCGGTATTCGGCGGTAAAACAGGCGATGGAAATAACAGCCACTCACTAGTACGGAGCATGGTAAATAACAATATTCAGCAATCTGGCCCGGTATTACTAAGTGAGCCTCCTTTAGCGCAAGCTTTGGCTAAATGCCTCTCAAAAAGCCCCGACGAGATTATTGATGAGTTACTCCGCTCCGATCTAAGAGGTCGCGGCGGCGCGGGTTTTCAAATCGCGCGCAAATGGCAATTTGCAGCCCAAACACCGGCTGAAAAACGTTATGTCATTTGTAATGCCGACGAAGGCGAGCCCGGCACCTTTAAAGATAGAGTATTGCTAACAGAGCGCGCTCACCTCTTAATAGAGGGTATGACTATCGCCGCCTACGCAATTGGTAGTGAGCATGGCATTCTCTATTTGCGCGCTGAATATCGTTACCTGCTGCCCTACCTAAATAGCGTATTGGAAGAACGACGTCGAGAAGCCCTGCTCGGCCAAGACATGCTTATTGACGAGTCAACCGGAACACGCTTTTCCTTCGATATCCGCATCCAACTTGGTGCAGGTGCCTATATTTGCGGCGAAGAAAGCTCTCTGATCAGCTCATGCGAAGGACAACGCGGAGAACCAAAAAACAAACCACCTTTCCCTGCGCAGAAAGGCTACTTGGGTTATCCAACAGTGGTGAACAACGT
>NZ_LWFE01001195.1:0-1898 GCF_001635675.1 Oleiphilus sp. HI0061
TTATGGTGTATTTAACCCATATACCTGGCGTAATGAGTACAAATAGAATGAGGGCAATTAAAATATAAATCATAAGGCGAGTGTAGCTTGTTGCTAAACCAAAAAAAAGCCCGCTTAATCGCGAGCTTTATAAGGCAACCTGAGCTTTGTTAGGACAAAGCCTTAACCGTTTAGCCTCTTTTCAATTTCAATATACTTAATAACAGCATCTTCAGGAAACATGAGCTCGCTTCCTTGTTTAACGCTTTTAATTAAGCTCTCGCGGGCATAGCGTTTCACCGTAACTTCGGTTTTTCCCATCATTGCGCTTGCTTCAGCGAGTGTTAGTAACTTTTCTCCGCCTGACATACTTTGCTCCAAATAATATTAGTCGTAAAAAATCGAATATGTGAATTAGAGTATAGTTAATGCAAATAATATTTCCTGAATTGTTTGTAGCATTAAGTTAATTTTATGTTTCGAGCATTTAACTGAGGAGCGCGGCAATGCTTGCAAATATAGTCATAATAAACAGGAACCACTTTAGCGTATTCTGACTGACATTAATTGTGATCTTCACAGCCAGGTAAGCACCTGCAACAGAACCGACCGCGAGCAAGAGGCCTGGCGCCCACCATACTTGGTCCCGCCATACAAAAAGACCGAGAGCAACTAGAGTAAAACCGAGTGTGCACACCACCTTTAGCGCGTTGGTTCGAGCCAGATCGTAACGGAGGCCTCCAGCAATCGCAGCAATTAAAATAAAACCAACGCCCGCTTGGACGAACCCACCGTAAAACCCGGCTATAAAAAGCATTGGTATAGATTGCTTTTGCTCCATTACTGAAAAAGCCTTGGTGCCTTCAGTTACCGCAATAGCGGAGGGCTTAAATAAGATTATGCCGGCCATGATAATCATCGCGCCGAGCAAGGTTGGTTTCAGGTAGTCAGCAGGCATATAAGAGGCGAATGCAGCACCAACAAGCCCGCCAAGCATGGTGACAAGCAGAATAGATTTGATATCGGGAATATCAAGCTTTCCGTGCTTGGCAAAACCTCTGTATGCAGTAAACGATTGAAGTACGACACTGACTCGATTAGTCGCATTTGCAATGTCGGGAGGAATCCCCATTACCATTAATGCTGGAATTGTAAGATTGGAGCCTCCACCAGCCATGGTGTTTATAATGCCTGCGAGAAACCCTGTTATGATTAATACCAATATATAGAGTAAGTCGAGTTCATACATGGCGTTTTCCCTAAAGGCTTGGTGTGACAAAAAATAAAGCTGGGCATGGTACTGTAAATTTTTGCATAATGCACCGCTGTATATGAACTTAAGAAGACCGAAAAACACTTAGCCAAGATGAACCAAAGCAACTATCAAGCTGATGTGCAATCATCGGTAGAACACTGCCTGCGGCAGGCAGAACATCACCTTAAGAAAAGCTTCGTTTATCACAACCTTTGCTTTCTTCTAAAGGGGCAAGCTGCCGGCCAGTTTGTCGTCACACAAAACGCTTTTAAGACTTATCGATACAAGCTTCGATTTAATCAGGCGCTCTTAAATCAAAACCAACAAGCCTTTATCGAAGAGGTTGTACCTCACGAATGTGCACACCTCATCGTCTATCAGTATTTTGGTCGCTATCATGAAGGCAAGAAGGTAATGCCGCATGGACGACAGTGGAAGCAGGTTATGTCAGAAGTATTTAATGTTGAGCCAAAGGTAAGGCATAACTTCTCAAGCGCGAAAAGGGCACGACGAACCTTTGCATATATTTGTGCATGTCACGATCGAATTCATGATTTGAGCGCAATTCGACACAATAGAATCGTAAGAAGTGATGCAAGATATGTATGCAAAAGCTGTAAGGAAAGCTTGAGAATTAAATAGGCCAAAGTGAATGAGGCCAGGC
>NZ_LWFE01001196.1:0-1180 GCF_001635675.1 Oleiphilus sp. HI0061
GCGAATAGCTCGGGCTTTATGTTGGTTTCGTTCTTCAGGTTTGAAGGGCTCGTATTGCTGACCCAGTAGCGAAAGCAAAATAAGATTAATACTGCGCCCAAGGCTTTATCAAGGTGAGCACTTAGGGTGTAAGGAATGCTTGAGTTACCAAGTAAGGCCGGGCCGAAGACCGTGGTTTTAGTAAAGCCGGGAACAAGGTGTAAGGCTAGCATCAAGGGCACAAGGCTTAAAAATATCCAGGCGAAGGTTTTTATTGGTAAATGCTTTGATTGAACCTGACTAATGATCAGCGTGGCGAAAACAAGGAAAGCAGCAGTTCGCCAATCGATAACTTGCGTTAGCCAGCTTGTAATCAGCAAGATTGCGAGCAAGGGTAAGCTTAGAAGTAGGCTAGGTGGCTTGCCGGGCTTGAGCAATAAGCTGACTAGCAGTGTGTAGACAGAAAAGCTTGGAAGTAATTCGAGAGGCAGTTGAATATCCATATAGCTATACATTTACAATTGTAAATCCAGTTTACTAAAGTCGAAAAAAAAGACCGGAAATATACCGGTCTTTTTGAGTATGCGTGATATCAAGTGTTTTTAGAAGTCTTCCCACTCATCGTCTTCTGAAAACGAAGCTGCACCGTTATCCTCTTGCGCAGCACTGCTTGCCTGGTAGGTGATGACAGGTTCTTTAGTTGGTTCTGGTGCACTGTAACTTGCTGCAGGTGTTGACGGAGCTGAAGCGAAGGAGGGAGAAGAACTATGCGAGCTCTGCGAAGCATCTAAGCGGAAGAAGGCAATCAGGCGATTCATGTTGCTCGCTTCTTCAGACATTGAACGGCTTGCAGCAGAGGTTTGCTCAACCAAAGCCGCGTTCTGCTGAGTCATTTCGTCCATTTGCGCAACGGCCTGATTGATTTGACTGATACCGCTATTTTGTTCGATTGCTGCAGTGTTGACGTCATTGATCATCTTGGCAACGCGATCAACTGACTGGACGATGTCATTGAGCATTTGCCCAGACTGGTTAACCATGGCTGAGCCGGATTCTACCTTGTTTACACTGTCACGAATCAAGTCTTTGATTTCCTTCGCCGCGGCAGCAGAACGTTGCGATAAGGTACGAACCTCTCCAGCAACGACAGCAAAGCCACGGCCTTGCTCACCAGCTCTTGCGGCTTCAACCGCAGCATTCA
>NZ_LWFE01001197.1:0-1014 GCF_001635675.1 Oleiphilus sp. HI0061
TTACGGCTTTTAAGATATTTTCGGGGAGACCAAGTTGCTCAAATTGAGGCGTGGAGTCTGTCATAGTTAGGAATGCCTATCGATAAAATGGTTCTGACGCGAGGACAGAATAAAAGGGCGGCAATTATACGCAGATTTGAGAAAAAAAGCTTTGATTATTTTTTGATCGACTCTAAGGCTTCCTCTGCCCAGCTTAACCAGGCTTGTTCACCAATGATTCCGCGCCTTAGTGTAAGGTAGGGAAGTTTATAGTTGGCTTGCTTCTCTGGGGGCAGGCTTAAGTAGCTCTGCTCTATCGATAGAAGGCTTTGTAATGTCTTTTGGTGTAGCGCTTGATGCGCTTCAATTTCCTCTAACAAGTTGTTTTGATCGATAAGGTGGCCGCCAAAAACCTTTACCAAGAGGGCATCATTGGTTTTATTCGGTTTTACCTGCGCCGATAGCCATTGCTTGAGCTCTTCAACGCCTTTTGCTGTGATGTCGTAAACCTTTTTATCGGGTTTATCAGTCTGTTTTATATTGTTGCAGGAGATAAAATCCTGCTCTAAAAGAACTTTTAGTTGCTGATAAATTTGCTGGTGGCTTGCATTCCAAAAATACCCTAGTCCTTCTTTAAATTGTTTTAATAGGTCATAACCGCTGCCTGGTTCGGTTTCTAATAATACGAGAATGGCGTGTTTTAAGGACATGGCTCAGCTCTAAATTGAATAGACATTGGCTAGTATATATTATTTTTCAATATGCAATAAGTTGCATAATAATTTGTTTGCGAGGTAATATGTCGAAATAATGAGCTTGTCGTGAGCTTGGTTTTTTGTGTTTTTGACTGATTGATGCAGTGGAGAGAAATAATGGTGCGAACTGGAACTCGATATAGAAAAAACAAAGCAGATGATCATTATGATGTGATTGTTATTGGTTCCGGAATAGGTGGCCTGGCAAATGCGGCCTTACTCTCAAAGTTGGGAAAGAAGGTTTGTGTGCTAGAACAGCACTATACCGCAGGTGGCTACA
>NZ_LWFE01001198.1:0-565 GCF_001635675.1 Oleiphilus sp. HI0061
AAGGCAATTACAATTCTCTATATATTTACTTCGACAATCGAAGACTTTTTGCTCTCAGAGTTATCCTTAGTCACGGTACTGATCGCAAAGTAATGAGTACCAGCGCTTAGAGATTCCAAAGCAACCGAAGTCGCTTCAGGGTCTGTTACGGTTATTAGCAACACCATATTGCCACTACTTGCCCCACGATAAATTTTATAAGACTTGATATCGCCCTGGCTCAAAGCGCTTCCATCCTCTCTAGTGTTTGGTGCCGACCAATTAAGCTCAACAGCGTAAATATCTTGTCCACCCGAATCAGGGGTTGACGGGAGTTCCGGTACGCTGCTTGCGTTGTCTATTTGTGTCCCTGCCAAATATTCATCAAGATTAGACGAGCCATCACCATCATTGTCATTTACGGCGTCCGATGAATCTAGAACGTTGAGACCAACCAATACCTCATACCCATCAGGAATACCGTCGTTATCGGTGTCCTCATCTAGTGGGTTGCTTAGAATGAAATACTCATCAACATTGCTTAATAGGTCGCCATCACTATCAGAAAAAGCATCGGCATCATCAT
>NZ_LWFE01001199.1:0-2210 GCF_001635675.1 Oleiphilus sp. HI0061
TTGGCCTCAGATGAGCGGCTAGAGGAGATGGCTTCCGGTGGTGCAGGTGCGCTAGGGCGTGGTGGAATGGCGACCAAGGTGCGAGCAGCCCGTTTGGCGGCGCGTTCCGGTGCTTATAGTGTGATTGTTGGTGGCAAGATAGAAAGTATTTTGTTGCGCTTAAGAGCGGCAGAGGATTTGGGTACTATGATGCTGCCTTCAACCTCAAGACAAGTTGCGCGTAAGCAATGGTTGGCAGGGCATCTCCAGACAGCAGGTAATTTGGTGCTTGATGATGGGGCTGTGGCAGTGCTAGAGCGTGGTGGTAAAAGTTTACTGTCTGTCGGGGTTGTTTCGGCAAGTGGTCGTTTCAAGCGTGGTGATATGGTCTCGTGCAAAGATAGTTCTGGCAGGGAATTTGCGCGAGGCTTAGTAAATTATGATGCGCCAGATGCGAAGAGGATTCTAGGTAAGTCGAGTGACGAAATCTTATCGATTCTAGGCTTTTGCCATGAAGCTGAGCTTATTCATCGTGATAATCTTGTGTTGCTTTGAGATGCTAAACTTCAGGCATAAAAAACCGGCGTTTGCCGGTTTTTTTATGCCTGAGAGCGAAGCTTAAGCTTTAAGGGCTTTAACTTGTGCGTTCAGGTTGCTCTTGATGCGAGCGGCGCGGTTTTTAGGGAAGATACCCTTGTTTACCATGCCGTCGATAATTGGCTGAGCAGTTAGGAAAGCTGCTTGTGCGTTATCGTAGTTTCCGCCAGCAATTTCAGCGTCTACTTTTTTGATGTAAGTTCTAACCATTGAACGTTGGCTAGCATTGTGTTGGCGGCGTTTCTCTTGCTGACGCGCGCGCTTTTTTGAAGATGGGGAGTTGGCCACCGTGTTGCTCCTAAATTTCGCGGATTACTAAAAAATTAACTGGGAGCGCTTACACTTGATGTTGCTGAAAAGTGCTCGATCCCAGTTCATATAAAAATGACGCGAGACTATGCCGTTTTATTAGTCCTTTGTCAATAGTCTATGCTTAGACTTACTTGCTTTACTTAAGCGACCATTTTATTCAGCAGGTTTTCACATACCTTCTGGTTCATATACTTGGGCACTGGGTAGTTAAGATGTGCTTCTTCAAGAGCTGATTTGGCAATCTTTGGGATGTCCTCGGTCTTAAGGTCGCCAAGTTGCTCAGGGATGTCAAAGCTTTTGAGCATTTCACGAATTCGCTGAATAAACTTATCGGCAAGTTCCCTGTTGCTTTCTTTACCTTCTTTTAGCCCGCTTACTTCCGCGAGCTTGGCAAGACGTTCTGTAATTTCATCTTTTGAATAATCCAGAACATGCGGTAGGACAATCGAGTTGGCCAAACCGTGTGGTGTAGAGTAATACGCACCAAAGTTGTGGGCGATGGCGTGAACATAGCCTACGCTCGCTTTGGTGAAAGCCAGGCCGGCATAGTAAGACGCCATAGCCATATTTTGTCGAGCTTCCAGGTTGCTGCCATCTTTCACTGCTGTTTCAAGATTTTCCATGATTAGACGTGTAGCAGCTGTTCCGTAAGCGTCGGTCTCATCGGTAGCATTAACTGAAATGTAAGACTCAATCGCATGAGTCAGTGCGTCCATTCCGGTTGCAGCCGTCACTGCAGCAGGTAGGCCTAGCATCATTGCGCCGTCTAAAGCGGCCATCATGGGTACCAGTTTAGGGTCAATGATAGGTGTCTTTTGATGGGTTTCAGGGTCTGATACGACAGACACGATGGTTACTTCTGAGCCAGTGCCTGCAGTTGTCGGGATGGCGAATAGTGGCAAAGGTGCTTTACGTAACTTGAATAAGCCGGCCATCTTCTCTAATGGCTTGTCATTTGTTGCGCGTGCTGCGATAGCCTTGCTTGCATCAATCGGTGAGCCACCGCCTACGGCAAGAATTGCTTCGCAGTTGTTGTTTCTTAATAAGT
Organism: Oleiphilus sp. HI0061; assembly: GCF_001635675.1. NCBI lineage: Bacteria > Pseudomonadati > Pseudomonadota > Gammaproteobacteria > Oceanospirillales > Oleiphilaceae > Oleiphilus > Oleiphilus sp. HI0061. The sequence continues at coordinate 1,937 of NZ_LWFE01001199.1, forward strand.
CTAGACCTGCTTGTACCTGATCATAGGTTGGGTCAGGAAGAATGCCGTCGTAGATTACGTATTTGATGTCAAGTTCTTCCAAGCGAGCTTTGATTTTGTCGATTAGTCCGATGCTGACGAGTACTTCATCGGTCGCAATCATTAGCTTTTTAATGCCTAGTTGGCCAATAGCATCGCATAATTCCAGTGAGGAGTCTGCACCAGTGAAAAGCGTTGGCTTTGGCATCGGAACGACTGCTGCAGCGACCTTTAGTGCTTTTGCTAGACCTTTGTA